>SEDW01000576.1 GCA_004193325.1 Pseudomonadota bacterium
TGGAGCGTCCAATAGCGCGCACCCACAGCGATCATAGGAAGGATTGGAGCGCCCGTCTCTGCCGAGATACAGAACACGCCACGCTTGATCTCAAAGATTGGGCCTTTTGGACCATCGACAGTGATCGCCGACCGCAGACCGTGGTGTGTTTGCTCAACCATTTGCTCAAGAGCCTCACGACCGCCTTTGCGAGAACTGCCGCGAATAGCCTTAAGACCTATGCTGTTAGCAAGTCTGCCGACGATCTCGCCGTCGAGTGAACGACTGACAAGAAGAGCAATACCCTGATGCGCGTGCGCTAGGATTCCAGCAAAACAGTTTTGGTGCCATGAGGCGATTACGAAGGCTCTTTTATCGTGAATCGTCTCAGCTTCGTCACGATTATTCGTGTTATAGAAGCGATATCGATAGGATTTGTGCAGCAGAAGACAAATCCAGGTGCTTAGTTTTAATACCAATGATTTTTTAACTTGGTTAGACAATAGGAACCCTCCCTCGAGCGTTTTCGAAGATCTAGAAGACGCGCATTCAAGAGCTAATCTGTGACTATAGAGTCATGGATTTGCGCAAAAATAGCAAATGCAAAGCAATCGCACTTAGTAAAATAAATGTAACCAATGTTAGCGTCCTGTCATCTCTCTGGCGAGACCTTTTCGAAAGCATGCTGAAATTGTTTGCTCGCGGGGAATTTATTTGTTCTTCACAAAGCGTAGAGGACTCTAAAATTACGAAAGTCGTAGGGGAATCCTGCGGCGCCTCCCCAAAAATATGCATAAAAAAAGCGCCCGAATCCGGACGCTTTTTTTTGATCATTTTTTTAGAAAATCAGTTGGAAAAAATCGCTGGAATGTTCGCAGCCGTTTCTTTCACATTACCCCAGCAGCTAAGGCCGCCGCTCGTCATACGGCCACAGAAGTAACCCATTGCCGTGATCGCGATGTCATCGACTGAGCCTAGGTTTGCCGGAGGATTCACATCGTAGCTGCTATCGCCGCTGTACGACTTTGATCCCCAGCAGCTGACTTTGCCCGACTTAGTGATCGCGCAAAGGTTAAACCCAAAATTACCGCTTGTGAGACGGGCAACATCGGAAAGCGCTGGCGCTGACTGCACTGGAAACTTGTCGGTCGAAGCGATTCCACCCCAGCAACGCAGACCGCTGGCGACTGTGATCGCACAGGTCTGATAGCGAGCGGCCAGGACTGATCTTACCGCACCGAGATCGGAGGGGACATTGGTCTGGCCGTAATCGTTCTGCCCCCAACAGCGGACGCTGTTGTCTTCGCCAATGGCGCAGGCGTGTGAAGCACCGTTACTGATCGAAAGGACTTTGCCAAGGTTCGCTGGAGCGTTCGCCATGCTTGAAGTGCGTGGCCCGACGTGGGTACCCCAGCACTCGACTTTGCCGGCTTCCGTGAGAGCACAGGAACTCTGCTCCCCGATAGCTATAGACTTAACGCCACTCAAGCCGTTGACGACTGAGGTCTGGTTGTAGCTGTTTTCGCCCCAGCACTTGACGGTTTTATTGGCTGTGATCCCGCAGTAATGGGCGTAGCCGCCTTGTACGGCAGTAAAGACTTCATTATCGAGCGGAGCCGAATTTACCTCGGGCCAGCAGCGATTGAGTTTGTTCGAGGCATCGAGAGAACACATCGCGTGGTCAGAACCCACTACGAAGTTACCAAGCATTTGCGCGATGGGTGTGCCGCCGCTACCACCGAAGCCGATCCCGCCGCCGCTGGAGCCTGAGAGTTCGTCATCAGTCTTACGGCCGAATCCTGCGGGTTTTACCGCTGAGGTGGCGATGTAGTTCAAGGGGAATGTACCGGCCTTACCCCAGCAAGTGACGGCTTTGCCTTTAGTCACGGCGCAAAGGCCAGAGTGGGACGAGGATACAGTTGAAATATTCACGCCTTTGCCAGTGAAGACGCAGGTGTTGCCGTTACGTTCGTAGCCGGCCACAGGGCAGGAGATTTGATTGTAACGAATGCCGCCGCCCTTGAGACAGTCGTAGGACACGCGCTCAAGACCTTGATCGTATTGTCCGTCGGCGAAGGTGCGAACGTCGTTTTTACAAACCGGATCAAAGTTCTGAATCGCTTTGACGAGGATACGGTTACGGTTGACGTCGAGGTTATACAAAACGTTTTTGTTGAGCAGCATCATGAAGATGTCGGCAGCCTGGTTGGCGTTCTCCTGACCTTTTTCAACGAGCTGAAGCGTATCTTTGATGTCGATGTCTTTAAGCATTTTCATCGAAGCGTCGTTCTTGGCAACAGCCAGAGCGCTTGAGAGTTCTTTTTGCTGATTTTGCAGATCGGCGAGTTGCGAGGAAATGGTTTCCTGCATTCTTTGTAGCGTTCTCTTCGATTCTTCGTTGGCCGAACTCGCACTGAGGTTCGCGATTTCAATCTTGAGGCTACTGACAGTGCCTTCCATGCGATTGATTTCGCTCGTGAGGTATTTCAGACGATTCGTCTTGGCATTGAGAATCTCGTCGACCGAAATGCTAGAGATCTGCGCGCTTATAGCCACACGCATGGCATCGTTCGAAACGGAGATAAGCTCAGCTTTACAGAGGGCCTTCGCCTTCTCGAGGTTATTCCGATCACCCATGATCGCTGTAATCTCTGGGGTCGTCAGACATTTATTGATGATGATACCCGCAACATTTGGATCGGTGTTGGAGTAAGCGAGATAAGTCATGTTCCCGTCAGCAAACGAGGCCGCGTCGAGATTCGAACGCCCCGAA
>SEDW01000577.1 GCA_004193325.1 Pseudomonadota bacterium
CAAACTCTTCGCGCCATGCGGGTGCCATCCAACTGTAGACTCGCCTGTCAGAGCCGCGTCTTTGGTGACGTGACGATCGAAATTAAAGATCTACCGAGTCAAAATCGAGACCCAGAAACCCGCATGTAAGCCTTGCGCTACAACGCCTGCCCTTTTTGCACATCAATTTTTATTAATGGAAATTATGAACGATTCATGTGAGAAGAGCCTGGCCGGCTGGCTAATCAAGGCTTTCACGCCTTCGCAGTTGGTCGATTTCGACTCTTCAAGAGAATCCATAACCAAGGGAAAAACATGAAACTAAATCACGTAGGTTTGAGCACTGCCTTTACCCTCGCGTTTCTGACTGCATGTAGTCAACAAGCGGCGAATAACAGCTCGGTCAAAGGTCACCCAGAATATATCGGTGATAAATATACTGCGCAAACCGACAAGGACAGCCTTCTCGTTCATCCTGTCGCGGTTCCAGAGTATCGTGACAGCAAAAGTGTTGTCATCTCTTTGACTGTTCTCACTTCGACCAACCAGCATGCAATGGCGAAGGCTCTCCTTGGTAGCGGCATCGAAAAACTCTTCGTCATGGTCCCAAGAGTTTATGCCTACAAAACCGCTGCACAAAGTCCTGACTTTAAAGCTCTGAAAGACCTCGGCGGCGATTTGAGCCGCGTGGTGCTCGTGCCTGCAAAAGACTCGGCTGCTACTAGCGCGAACCTCAGCAAAGGCGAAAAATATCTTACCGTCTGGGCCCGTGACTGGTCTCCTCAGCCAGCCTATACTCCAGAGGGACAACTCGTTCTTCTCGATTTCAACTACTACTCAAATCGTGATGCGGATGATTCCGCTGCCCGTTCTCTCGTCGAACTTTGGAATCAGGATCTCCCAACTTCGGCCATCATCACTAGCCCTGAGCTCGTGAGTCGCATTTCGGTTCCCGTCTACAATGAAGGCGGAAACTTCATGAACAACGACGACGGCGCCTGTCTCATGACGACCCGCGTGACTGATGCAAACAACGCTGATGCAATTGCTGTGGCTGCTGTCGACAATATCCGTAAGAAGATCACGAACGATGAAGTGATGGATAAGACTGAGATCGCGCGTCAGTACAAAGAAAAGGCCGGTTGCACATCGGTTCATATCTTCCCGCGTATTCCTTACGAAGGCACAGGCCACATCGATATGTGGGCTAAATTCCTCGATAACAACACCGTCATCGTAAACGAACTTCGTCAGGAGATCATCGATCTCGACTGGTACACGACCGAAGAACGCGCAAAAGCGGTTGAAATTCAGACTTACCTCGAAGCTCGTGCCAAAGACATCGCAGCTCTCGGCTTCAAGGTCGTACGTATTCCAATGCCAGCTCCAGTATTCGGCTACGCGGCTTACTTTGATGAAGCTCAGACTCAGATCATCGAAGTGCCAGACGTCTTCCGTTCTTACACGAACTCCATCACCGTCAATCAGCATGCGGTAACGCCTCGCTATGTGGCGATGGATGCTGAAGGTTATGTCTACGATGCAAACACGGATGAAATGCTTGGTAGCACAGCTCTGACCGATCCTTACCCAGATGCTGCTCTCATCAAAGCCTACGAAGCGGAAGCGACGAAGGCTTATGAAGCTGTCGGTTACACCATGAACTATGTAACGGTCGATAACCTCATCTCGATCGGTGGAGCGATCCACTGCACGACTATGCAGATAGCGAAGAACCCTAACGTTCTCTAAGCGATCCGCTTCAATGAAGCACTCGAACGGCTCCATCGCCAGATGGGGCCGTTTTTTCTTTCGTCCGCTGGCGAAGGGGTCTAAACTTTGACAGGAGCTGCCCCTTAACGCCGCAGCGCTTTATCGTTTACCATTCGCGAGTACGTCTTATGCCTACACATTGGGAACAATTGGGCCGCATGGCTCTCGGTGCTGCCCTCGGCAGTGTCATCGGTCTCGAGAGAAACCTTCACAGTCGCCATGTCGTTCTAAGGACGCATATCATCGTCGCTCTTGCGGCAGCGTCCTTTATGGTGACATCAATCTACTTTGCCTACTTTCAGGATTTTGGGCCGAATAAGCTCGTGGAAGTCGATGCCTCTCGCATCGCGGCTTCCGTGGTCTCAGGCATAGGCTTTCTCGCAGGGGGAGTTATCCTAAAATCGGGTGCAAGCGTGCAGGGCCTGACGACAGCCGCAAGCCTTTGGCTCGCCACCGCAGTAGGTCTCATGTCAGGCGCTGGCATGTATATCGAAGCGTCGGCTGTATCTATACTCGGCGTCGCCACCCTTTCCCTCCTCAGAAAGTTCGAGGAAAAGCGTGAGAAGCTTTTGCATAGAAAGGTGACCGTGATCATCAGCGATGACAAAGACGGAATGCCGAAGATGATGGAGAAGATTAAAACGCTTGGCGTGCGCGTGACTGGCTTCAACTATGAGCGGATCATCAAAGCCCACCAGATCGAATTTAAATTCAGCGCGCATATACCTGTGGCTCTGGGCGTCACGCCTTTCATCGAATGCATCGAAGGAGAAGAAGGCGTCAAGCAGGTGAAAGTGAAATCGTCGGACTGAAGCTCTTATAGTCTATGAACACCCGCAGCATGAGACAGGATTAAGCCTCGAATGAACTCTAAATTAACGAAAAAACTTTAGAAAATAATTGAACCGGATCCCGACATCCTTCGTCTAACCCTACGTAAGCGAAACGTATCCCCCAAGTGAATACATATACGGAGAATCTCATGAAACTAGTT
>SEDW01000578.1 GCA_004193325.1 Pseudomonadota bacterium
CCCAGGATGCGATGAGCCGACATCGAGGTGCCAAACCTCCCCGTCGATGTGAACTCTTGGGGGAGATAAGCCTGTTATCCCCGGAGTACCTTTTATCCGTTGAGCGATGGCCCTTCCATTCAGGACCACCGGATCACTATGACCTGCTTTCGCACCTGCTCGACCTGTCGGTCTCGCAGTCAAGCTCCCTTATGCCATTGCACTCGACGCCCGGTTTCCAATCGGGCTGAGGGAACCATCGCGCGCCTCCGTTACTTTTTGGGAGGCGACCGCCCCAGTCAAACTACCCACCAGACAGTGTCCCAGTCCCGGCTGACGAGACATGGTTAGACACCAGAAATCAACAGGGTGGTATTTCACCGTTGCCTCCACCGAACCTAGCGGCCCGGCTTCAAAGGCTCCCACCTATCCTACACAGTCAATCCCTAGTGTCACTGTCAAGTTGTAGTAAAGGTTCACGGGGTCTTTCCGTCTTGCTGCGGGTAAACTGCATCGGCACAGCTATTTCAATTTCGCTGAGTCCCTCTCCGAGACAGTGCGGAAGTCGTTACTCCATTCGTGCAGGTCGGAACTTACCCGACAAGGAATTTCGCTACCTTAGGACCGTTATAGTTACGGCCGCCGTTTACTGGGGCTTCGGATCATCGCTTCGCCTTGCGGCTGACGAATCCCCTTAACCTTCCAGCACCGGGCAGGAGTCAGACCCTATACGTCGGCTTGTCGCCTTCGCAGAGTCCTGTGTTTTTGGTAAACAGTCGCTACCGCCATTTCTCTGCAACCTCTCTCGGCTTCGGCTGTACGCCTACACCTACCAGAGGCCCACCTTCTTCCGAAGTTACGGTGGAAATTTGCCTAGTTCCTTGGAGGAGAGTTCTCTCAAGCGCCTTAGGATTTTCTCCTCACCCACCTGTGTCGGTTTGCGGTACGGACACCCTGCAGACTCCCTGCGGGACTTTTCTTGGAAGCAGAGCATCAGCGACTTACCCCTTGCGGGGCGCCATGGGATCTCGGGGATAGCTGCCGCGCCTTTATTCGTACGCGACACCCCTACGTCTTTAGACTGACACAACCACCGGTCAGCTCGCCTAGCTTTCTCCGTCCTCCCTCAGTTCAACGTCTGCAAGATGGCGCAGGAATATTAACCTGCTTGCCATCACCTACGCCTTTCGGCCTCGGCTTAGGACCCGGCTAACCCTGGGAAGATTAACTTGACCCAGGAAACCTTGGGTTTACGGCGAGGGGGTTTCTCACCCCCTTTATCGCTACTCATTTCGGCATCAGCACTCCCAGTCGCTCCAGCAGCCCTTTCGGTCTACCTTCGCTGCAACTGGGACGCTCCCCTACCGCCACGCACGCTTGACGTGCATGACCCGAAGCTTCGGCACTAGTCTTGAGCCCCGTTACATTTTCGGCGCGGCCTGTCTTGACCAGTGAGCTATTACGCTTTCTTTAAAGGATGGCTGCTTCTAAGCCAACCTCCTGGTTGTCAATGACCTGCCACATCCTTTCTAGTGTTCACTTAGACTAGATTTGGGGGCCTTAGCTGTCGGTCTGGGTTATTCCCCTCTTGCCAATGGACGTTATCACCCACTGACTGCGTCCCGGGATAACAATTGCCGGCATTCGGAGTTTGGTACGGTTTGGTAATCTGGTGAGACCCCTAGCCGTTCCAGTGCTCTACCTCCGGCATTGAATTGCCCGAGCCGATACCTAAATATCTTTCGGGGAGAACCAGCTATCACGGAGTTTGATTGGCCTTTCACCCCTACACACAGCTCATCCCAGAAATTTTCAACTTTCATGAGTTCGGTCCTCCATGCGGTGTTACCCGCACTTCAACCTGGCCATGTGTAGATCACCCCGCTTCGGGTTATAATACACGCAACTCGACGCCCTGTTCGGACTCGCTTTCGCTCCGGCTCCACCTATCGGCTTAGCCTCGCTACGTATATTAAGTCGCCGAATCATGATGCAAAAGGTACGCTCTCGCACTGGCTTGCGCCGTAGTGCTCGAACTGCTTGTAGACATGCGGTTTCAGGTTCTTTTGACTCCCCTCACCGGGGTTCTTTTCACCTTTCCCTCGCGGTACTTGTTCACTATCGGTCGCCAAGGAGTATTTAGGCTTACCGGATGGTCCCGGCAGATTCAGACAGGATTGCACGTGTCCCGTCTTACTTGGGTAACCCGCTCAGCTCCAACTGGCTTTCGTGTACGCGACTATCACGCTCTTTGGTGCGTCTTTCCAGGACGCTTCCACTAGCCTGTCAAAGTCCTACCGCGGACCCGCTACCCCACCGCCATTTGCATGACGTTGGTTTGGCCTCTTCCCATTTCGCTCGCCACTACTTTGGGAATCACTCGTTGTTTTCTCTTCCTCAGGGTACTGAGATGTTTCACTTCCCCTGGTTCGCTCTTCAGCCCTATGGATTCAGACTGAAGTAACGCAGCTATTCGCCGCGCTGGGTTTCCCCATTCGGACATCTCCGGATCAACGCTTGGTTGGCAACTCCCCGAAGCTTTTCGCAGCCACCCACGTCCTTCATCGCCTCTTGGCACCTAGGCATCCACCGCACGCCCTTAGTAGCTTACTTGCCCTGATCTCTTGTCGTCACGCCCGCCTCCCGGCGGGATTGTCGAAACTCGAGGCCAAGGCCCAGGCCCCTGCTCTTCGCAGCAGACCCGGAAGACTCTTTATTGCTTGATTCTCACTGCTTCTTCTTAAAGTGGGAGACTTCATTTTCACC
>SEDW01000044.1 GCA_004193325.1 Pseudomonadota bacterium
AATGGCCGTCTGGAATTCAAAGATGCCAAGCTCAAAAGCATGAATCTATCGGGCAGCACTTTTCATGGTCCAGTAAGCTTTGCGAACAGCGATCTGCGTTATGCCAACCTGCAGAATATCAAATTTGAGAATTCGGTGGATTGGACCAATGCGCAGCTGAGCGGAGCGACCTGGCTCGATGGTAGAACATGTGGGGAGGGTTCGGTCGGAACCTGTCTCTAGAATATTTCGATTGAATCGTTAAAGGCCGGGAACGTTGTTCTCGGCCTTTCTTCATTATGGATGGAGCGAAACGTAACTCACGGTTTTTGAGCCGACTTGGCTTTCTGAATATCATAGGCACTGACGAAACGTCCCGCGGCCTGCAAAACGCCTGGATCGCTTTCCTTCTTGATCTGCTCCATCAAGACTTCCTTGGCCTGAGGCTGAAAGGGAATCGCCTGACCAACGATCTGGACAGCTGCGGCGCGATTGATTGCATCGGGTTCTCGGGCGAGCGCTGATTTCAATTTCTCAAGCGATTGGGCATCTTTCACTCCAACCGACTTCAAGGTCTGAATAGCGGCCAGACGAGCCGGAGCAATCCGATCAGAGCCCATGGCATCTATGAGAACTTGCTCCCTTGCATCGGACGGCACTCGGGCCATCGCTTCGTAGGCAGCGCGACGCTCAAGATCCGAATTGGATTTGGCACTCTCTGAGATTTCATCCCAAAATCCTAAGGACGAACTGTTCCCCATCGCATCAATCGCGTTGGCCTTAATCTCAGAACTCTTGGCGTTCTTGTAAACCTCTTCGATGTCACCCAGAATACGATCCTCTTCACCCGGCATGACGTCGCGAAGATTATGCGCTAAGAGCCCCCCGTTGAGTAGAGCCGTCGAACTCAATTCGTCCATCACTGCGCCGCCGCTGACGAGACTTTGATATTCCTTCCGTATCGCTGCAATCACTCCGCCACTCGGCAGACGAATTTCTCCAACGGCAAAGATCGTGCGAATGCGGGTCCCCCTGTCGAGACCCTCATTGGAAATCAGACTCGCCATGGCGTCCTGCGCCTCATCCGAGCCGACCTTGGCGAGCACGAAGAGAACGTTGATGAGCTCCTGATCGGTGAACTGATTTTGTTCGATCATCGCCTGCAGATCTTTGATTGCCTCGGGGTGAGCCTTGAGGAATTCAATGAGCTGAGACTTTGCTTCCACGCCATTGGCTGAGAGTTGTTCGCGGAAGGCCTCGATTGCAGATTTGAGATCTTTGGCTGCAGGAGGAGTCTTATTCACGTTGTCATAGATAGAGGGGCGATCGTTGCCTCTCAAATCCTGGCCGATCTTTTTCTCCACTCGATATGGCGAGGCTATCGGCGCCCTCGGCATCATCGGCTCATCTTTGACCTGAAGCATCGAGATCGTGTACTGAATATTTCTCTTCTCGTGCTTCGCTCCGCTATAGATCGAGAGCTCTTCAGCGACTTGAATCTTTGGAAACCACAGAGCGCTTTCCTTGCCTTCAAAGCGGAACTCAGATTTTTTAATATTATCGAGCAGCACAGAATCTTCGAGCTTTACCGACGAAGCCGCAGTCTTAATTGCAATTCTTTGGAAAACCTTGAGCTCGTCCGAACTTTCCACAAGTTTCATATCCGAATCACCGAGGAAATCCGAATACTGTCCCTCGCGTCCGAGAGCGAGGACACGCATGAGCCGCTGAAGAGTGCGTCTTGCCGAGAAAGTCTCACGGCCGTCAAAGCTCAATTTTTGCACATGACATTGCGAATCGATCTCAACTTGAAAGTTATAGTTGAAGTCGCGAAACTGTTCGAAAACCTGACCGTTATTTATGTAGGAAAGAGGCTTGAAGAGTCCGTCGAGAACCAAGGGTTTATTCCAGTCAAACACTGCAGGCGCACGGCTTGGACGGAGCTGGAGCTTGCCTGTGAGGCGGGAGCCGGCATTGCCTGATTCAGCTGATGTCTCATTGAAAGTCACGTTGTAGACGAGCGGGACATCGCCAAGGGTCCAGCAACTCGGCTGCACTCTCATCACGATGAGAGCCACACCTAAAACAAGCGCGATTCCAAATCCCAGTAAAGCCATGATCAGAATTTTGCGATTCTTCATATAGACCTCTAAATCTGTAGACGAGCAATAACTGTAAACAAAAGCGGGTTAGTTGCATCGGAGCCTATCAGCTAGTCCTAGGAAAGCCTAGCGCCGACTTTAATTGAACTGTCGTATTTTGCCGTCTGATTGACCAAATTTTTGCTGGCCCACTATAATAGGGGGAAGCTCTTCGTCAGCCTTTCGCCTTCATCCCAAGCCATGAAAAGGAGATCTCTATATGAAAAAGATCACGCTTTGCCTTGCTACCCTGACTCTCTCCCTCTTCGCCAACGCCTGCGGCTCCAAATCGAGCAGCGATGACGAGGCCCCTGCGGCAGCGGCTTGGACCAATACAAGAATGCAGGCGATCGTTACAAGCAACTGTGCTGTCAGCGGATGTCACGTCAGTGGCGGACAAACACCTAATTATTCCGGCATTTCTGAGACAGCGATGCGCGCCGACACCACAGCCCGCAATCAAGTTGCACAAGGGATCATGCCTCAGGGAACGACTTTGTCCCCTGCTGATAAAGCGACTTTCGCAGCGTTCTACCAATAAGATCCTCCGTCTCTGCCAAAGCCCCGTCTTGGGGCTTGCGTCCTCCCCTCCCCCCTGCTAATTTCCGCGAAGTTCAGTGCTTATCGATCCTTATCCAAAGTTGCCCATGATGAAGCCTCATAAAATTGCCATAGTCGGTACCGGCCCTGCTGCCCTCATGGCTGCGGATCGTCTGTCTGCTGCGGGTCAGACTATTCATCTCTTCGACAAACGTCCAGGCGCGGCCTGGAAGCTCTTTGTCGCTGGCAGCTCAGGCCTCAATATTACCAACTCGATGAGCCATGAGAATTTCCTCCTGCAATACTCCGGCCCCAAGACTCACTGGGAAGATTGTCTTCGATCCTTTTCGAACATCGACTGGGTTCAATTCATCGAGAAAAATCTTGGTCAAAAGACTTTTCTTGGAACGAGTGGACGGTATTTCGTTGAGACGATGCATGCGGCCCTAATGGTCCGCGCCTGGAAAAAGCGCCTCGAGAGCCAAGGCGTGCGTTTTCATCTCGGTCATGAGTTGAGTGATTTTAATGCGGAGCTTTCGCTAATCTTTGCGAACGGCGTAGAAGATAAATTCGATCGCGTGCTGCTTGCGCTTGGTGGTGGGAGCTACGAACCAAACGAAATCCCACTTCGCTGGGTCGCTCTTCTAAAAGGCAAGGGTTTGCATCACATCCCCTTTACACCCATGAACAGCGGCTATCATATAGCTTGGAAGCCCGAATTTCTCGCGGAAGCCAATGGCGAACCGTTTAAAAACATCATCTTTTCCAACGCCAAGGGCGCTCGTAAGGGTGATCTTGTGATCACCGAATATGGTCTTGAGGGCACTCCTGTCTACACCCTCGGTGAAGTCGGGCCTGCTCAGCTCGATTTAAAACCGGATCTTTCCCACGAGGCGATCAAAAAGAAACTCTCGGGAGCCAAAGAAAATTTTTCGCTCATTCGAAGAGCGCAGAAATATTTGCAGTTGAATAAGGCTGCGATGGCCTTACTCTTTCACCACAGCCGGCCTGACTGGAAAACGGACGTTGATGCGTTCGTCGACGGGGTCAAAGCCTTTCCACTCGAGCTACTCAATCCGAGGCCCTTGAGTGAAAGCATCTCGGCTCGCGGCGGTGTGTCCTTTAACGAATTGGACGAAGGTCTGCAATTGAAGCGCTTTCCCGGTATTTGGCTGGCAGGCGAGATGATTGACTGGGAGGCTCCGACAGGAGGCTTTCTCATTCAGGGAGCGGTTTCTCAAGGAGCGTTCGCTGCGGATGCTATTCTTAGGAGTTTGGTCTAAGACTAATCTCATCGAAAAAAAGGGAAGAACAAAAATGTTCTTCCCTTTTTTTGTGGTCAAAACTTATTTCGCTTCGATACCTTGAGCAATACAGATGTCGTTCATTCTCGAAAGAACGGGACGGAGCGGAAGGAACGGCCCTGTGAGTTCAACCTGCGAATACACAGCTGGACAAACGGTCACAAGAGTTTGCTCCTGCACTTTTGTAAGGGCGAGCTTACTCAACGCTACGATATCCTGAGGATCGATTTTGCCATTCTGGTTTGAATCAGCAAAGAGCATCGCGATAGCTTTCACACCGACTTTGAAATTTTCAAACTCAGCACCCTGATCAATTTTGCCGTTACCGTTTTCGTCGAAAGATGAAAGTAGGGTCTCTTTGATTCCATCCACCTGCTCTTTTAGCTTCGTGAGGAAGCTGAGTGGGTTGAGCATATCGAGATCAAGGCCGAGGAAAGAACGGTCGCGAAGCGTTTCCACATTGCCTTGAATGACCTGCGAGAGAGCCGCGGCTTCAAGGTCAAGATCAACCTGCTCGTCATGGCTGACGGCAAGGGCAATATTACTAAACAGAAAAAGACTGACGAGGCTGACAAGCAATTTTTTCATCTAAGGTCTCCTGGACTCGAGTTGCCGCATCCTATGCGCGAAGCCAAAGCTTGTCATGAAAAATTCTCGATTCTGCCTGGGAATTACGGAATTTTTACTCTTCGAAGAATGTCCGCGAGCGAATGCATTTCCAGCCTTCGATCTTCGCCCTTCATTTACCGATGGAAATGAGCGTACAGCTTAAAATAGATTGAGTCAAAAGCGAGCAGGAGATTATGTCCATGGAGCTTTTTTCCTGCAAGCTTTAGTTCCTCCTCAGGGAATTCTCCCAAAACAATGGATGGACTTCGATGACAACAACGAAACGCTCTCTGGCCTTCTTTCCCTTCGCTCTTTCTGTCTCCATTTCTCTCCTCTCTCTCAGCACGCAAGTTAATGCGGCACCAGCGCCTGAAAACACGCTCGCTCAAATCCTCGAAAAATCCTGCAATGATGGTACTTGTGTCGAAGGATACAAGGTGAAGTTTAAGCAGATCAGTTTTGAAGGGAGCAAAGAGCAGGTCACCGTCTCGCTTACGCTCTTACCTAACCAAGGCATCGACTACCCTATTATCGGTGAGCAGTTCGAGGCTCAGCTCGTTCAAGGCACATTTGCCGGGATTTGTAGGGTCAAACAGATTCCATCGATAGAGGCCATCCGAATGGAAGACGGAATCACCGTGAATCCCGATTTTAAAAACCGTCTGGGTCTTTGTCTCAGCGCTCTGTCACAACGAACCGAGAGCGCACTGGGACGATAAAATCAACATCGATTTAAAATCCAACGGTAAATCCAGCCTCTTTGGCCAGTCCTAAAAGACTGGCTTTAACTCTTTGTCTGAATGACCTACCCATTCCGCCTAAGTCTTATCCCTATGTAATTATTAAGAGACAATTAAGATTTGCTAATAACTTGCTCACGCTGATGATTTGAGTTCAGTCATCGTTCAAGGTTTTCCCGCCTAACTTAGCTAAAAATTTGTAATCTTCATGGTATTTACGTATATTCCTCAAAATCCCATGCCATTCATACATTTTAGAAGAAATGACGGATAGATGGGGCTTACGATTTTACTGGGCGGCCAGTCAAGGCTGATAGGGCAAGAGCGATGAGCATAGACTATAAGAAGATGATTGCTAACCTGACCCTAATGACAGTTGTCATGACGATGTTGAGTGAAGCATGGGCGATTCAAAGCACTGTGAAAGCTCCAAGCAAGTCCAATACCGGGGGCGATCTTGCAGTGTTTTATGCGCGTTCAACCGCGGATTCTAAAAATGCCTATTTCAATGAATCCTACGGGGCTGCCCTAGGTTTGGATTGGGCACCAACCAAGTACACGGCCTTCCGGGTAGGCGGTTCCCTTACTCGCGAGATCGGCGTTCTCGAAGAAAAGTTCCGCACATCGAACACCGACGTGACTCTTAGCTTCCTGAGCTACAAGCCAGTCGATGAACTTTCGGTAAACACCTCCGTCACAGCCACTCTTCCTACCAATGAAGACGATCGTCGCTATCTCACTTATCGTGGATCGGTTGGCGGTTCGCTCTCTTTGGTCAAGACGTTTTCAACGAGCAGCATCTTCAACCGGCTCCTTCTTGTCGGCAGTCTCAACGTCACTCGCAGCTTCTTTGAGTTTGATGCGAACCGTGAAGGTGGACTCAATCGCTTTTGGGGCGCAACGGCTGGCCTGAGCGCCGGGTATAGCATTCTCGAATACCTTTCGATTGGTGCCGGAGTGGCCAACACCAGAGGCTGGAATTCAGATGGGGGACGCGGTCTCGATCGCTACCGTTTGAACTACAACCTCACTTATAAATCTGAGCCGGACTTCTCGTTCCGTCTAGAATATGTAACCTCGGATCGCACCTTTAACTACGATTACAACTCCAACAACATCGCGCTATACGATGCTGAGATTTCGTCTGTCGTCGGTACCCTGAAGTACGAGATTTAAGTGCCTTTAAATAGGGAGAGGATTAAGAGCATGTCGAAACCACTTTTCAGTCGAATCCAAAGCAAATTCGCAGTCGCGTTTTTGTTCGGAGCTGTAGCCATGATGGGAGGAGCCTGCGAGAAAACCCGCAGCCTCAAATTCCTCCAGGGCCAAGGCGAAAACCTCTACACCATCAACGATTTCAACGAGCAGACTTTCAAAGTCAAGACCGGCGAAAATCGCTTCAAAGGTCAGACATCCCGCGCTGACAAACTCATGCTCATCGACGATTTCCGCGGCGTGAACAACCTTGATGCCGTTGACTTCAAAATCGAAGATGGCCTCTTCGCGGGCATCGATCTATCCGACTATAACTTTTATGGTCGTGCGAACTCTGAGTACACACTCAAGTACTCGTTCACCAACAACTACGTGGTCCTGTCCAAAGTTGCTTCCAAGCTTGATATCCCAAGCCAGGAATTGACCTATGCCAAAGACCTCGGCAACGACATGTACGAAGTGCCAATGATGGGCCTCCCCATCAACCTCTACGCCGTTGAAAAAGTTCGTGATGACCGCGGCAAGGACACTCGCCGTATCGCCACCTACTCGAAAGACTACCTCGCTGATGCGCAGGCGTTCAAAATCAACGAAAACAGTGTTCGCTACTTCGCTGCTCCTCTTAAACAAGATCTATTCAAGGCTGACTTCTTTAAGCCAACTGACGAATGGTTCTACACCAAAACTCTCGTTGGTCGCGGTCTTAAGTCGAAGTCGATCCTCGGTTCGACCAGCGCTGAGCTCAAAATCAAATTCGCCCGTACCAACAACTCCATCATCGGTGTCGACCTTAACATCGCCGCTGAGCAGGAAATTCTCGATCCGACCAAAACAATCACAGCACTCGAAATTCCAGTGGAATGGGCTGACTTCCGTACAGAATCAGCTGGTACCGACGCGCGTTTGAAAGAGATCAAACTCGGCGACAGCGAAGGCGAATCACGCTTCTGGGAACAAAGGGAATGGGCTCTCGTCGACTTTAATAACGTCGACCGCTTGTCCAAGTCCTACACAGCTGACAACAAGCTGGAAAAACTGGAAGTTGGTAACGACTACATCTCGTTCACCATCTACGAATCTTCGACTGGCGACACTTACAAGTACTCTTTGGCCAAATCCAACGACCGCGTTGAAGGCCAGCGTATGTATGCTGACGACACGAAACTCTTCCACATCTTCGCAGCGAAACGCACAGTTATCGCAGGCCAGCTCTACACACAGCAGCCTGACTTTAACAAACTCGTATTTGCGAACCGTTTTTATCCGAAAAACGGCGAGATCGTTTACCACATCTCGAACAACACACCAAACCTCCCCGAGTTCACTGACGCGATCGCCGATTCCATCAAAGCATGGGACGCGGCGTTTACAGAAGCTGACACAGGTATCCGCGTACGCCTCGACCCACTCCGCACGGATCCAGGCGACGTTCGTTACAACCAAGTTGTATTCTACGGTTATGAAATCGATTCCTCGATGGAAACTGGCGGAACACTTCTAGGCTTTGGTCCATCCGTACAGGATAGCCGTTCGGGCGAAACCTACGCTGCTGCAACCCACATCTACCTGCGCGCTTACCGCGAAGGTATCATCCGCGGTATCCGTAGCTTTGTTCGTAACGAACTCGGTCTTTACGATGACAAAAAAGTAAACGACATCAGCTTCTTCAAAAATGCTGATGCAGCTGCTGAAGCTGGCGCAATGATCAGTTCGGCAATCCCGGACATCACCCCGATTGCAGCGCTTTACGACAGCATCGTTTCGCAAAATGGTTTCGATGGCCTTAACAATCTCCGTAACAACTTTGCTGCTGAGATTTCCAACTTCCGTACACCCGCTCAAATCAATTCCATTCTTGCGAAAAACGCTGAGAAGACTGAAATGGAATTGACCCAAAATAAAAACGGCGCGGTTTGTGACTATGCAACCGTTGCGGCGAGTGCGAACAGCTGGGCGAAAATCCGTGACAAGTGTATGGGCGGCAAAACTCCTTTCAGCGATTACCTTGATCGCGTGAAAGCAGCTCATGCAGCGGATCCAAAGGTCTTGAACCTCGATAACGGTGACGTGACCGAAGAGCAGGCGATCCTTGCTTGTGCACAGCCCTTGATGAAAGACCTTTTGACTTCGACTCTGATCCACGAAATCGGTCACAACCTTGGTCTTGGCCATAACTTTGCCGGTTCAAGCGACAGCGACAACTTCGCGAAAGATTCTACTGGCAAAACCGCTTATCCATCGTCTTCGGTCATGGATTACCCTGATCGCGATTTCGACCTTTACTCCAAAGCTGGTCCTTACGATGTTGCGGCTATCCGCTACCTCTACGGCCGCAAAGTCGAAACCACTCAAGGCCAGATGCTCGACGTGCCTAACAACAAGAGCATCTACGCTGTGGCTTCTGAAGCTGGCAGCAAACTCAAAGGTTACGAAGTCTGTAACGATACTCTCAACCGTAGTAACCAGCCTTACTACAACCCACAGTGTTTGAAGTGGGACGTCGGTGGAACACCAAAGGATTATGTTACCTGGGCTGCTCGTCAGATCCACGCGGACATCATCACGAACGGCTATGTTTACAACGATAGCGCTTTGCGCGGAGCTTCAAGCAGCACCAGCTACTTCTTCAACTTTAAGCAGATTCATGACTACTGGCGTTACCTGATGTATCAGGATGCTGGTAAAAACCTTGAAAAACTCTCTGAAGCAGAGCTCAAAGCTTATATCGAACGTCGTAGCAAGACTGACAAAGTCTTCGCCAAATACACAGACGCCACTAACGAGATCTTCAAGCTTTCCATGGAAATCCTGAAGCTCCCAAGCCGTATCTGTGTTGTTCGTGACAGCGCATCGGGGAGCATTCTCGGTCTGCAAGAATTCCGTCGTCTTCGCTCGGATATATTCCTGGCTAATAACTACACTCCACAAAACTGTCAGGAAGCCCTTCCTTACGTCGCTTCGGTTCGACCTGAGTTTGCGAACCGCAGCCTCAAGCTCGAAGACAAAGGCGTTGAAATCAAAGCCCTTGAACTTGACCTCGATCCAGCAGCCGCTGCTGACAAGCTCAAAGGCAACGGTAACTTCGGTGGAATGGAACTTAACCCTTCTTATTCCTATGGTACTCAGGTCCTCAAGACTGCTGCCATGAACCTTCTGATGAACCGTACACCGATGACTTCGGGAACGACCAAAACAGCTTCGCTTCAGCTTCTCGTCAACACCAGCATGCTCGTCAACTTCCTTGATGTGCCCTGGTACCGCAACGAAATCGCTGACCTTGCAATGAACCAACTTGTTGCCGGTGCAAACATGGAACAACTTGGTCTCAATGCCGAACTGGGCAAATCGTTCTACCCATTCTTCGAAGAAAACTCTGAAGTCGCAACTCTTTTCACTTCAACCATGATTGCCAACGCCGGTAACGTCGATCAGTCACCAGCACGCGCACTCACCGATTCTTTCATCGCAACTCGCTCGATCGTTTCGGGTGGTGTCACTGGCTTCCTGCAAAGCACACTCAGCTCTTATGCGGGTCAGCTTGATGAAGTCTTCTACGCGAAAAAAGCAGGAACCGTGGTCTACGCGGCACCAACACAGGCTCGCGCCGGTAAAGTCATCCGTCGCTACGCGATGATGAAACAGGTTGCGAACCTGGCAACTGCCAAGCAACTCCTGGCTGATGTCTCAACTACAGCCGCCCCTGCAACAGCGGGAGCAGCCCCAACAGCTGCCGATATGCTGCGAGCCGTGACTTCACGCTTTGAAGCCAACGACCTCTTCCTTCAAGCTTTCCAATACGACCAAATGGGTCGCATCATCAATCAGTCGACCCTGGCTGGTGTAGCTGGTGTGAATCCAGAACTCGTCAAGACGAACCTCACATCGCTTGCTTCCAATGCCCTCGGTTGGGACGCGACAGAGTTTCAAGATCTTGTAAATCTACGTGCGACGGATCCAAACAGCTTCTCAGCTCAGCTGAAAGTGCTTGAGTCCCTCATTCAAAGCGTTCTCTAAGATTTCCCTTTGAATAAAAGAAGAGGCCGAAGACAGGACATGTCTTCGGCCTTTTTTTGTCTCTCGTCTTTGATCAAAAGACGAGGATCAAAAAATTACTTCTTAGCAGGTGCTGCAGCAGGGGCAGCAGGAGCTGCTTTGCCTGGTTTGCCAGCCTGAATGTTGAGGCTGACTTCAACGGTATCGCCAACGACTGGACCGGCTTCAACCGCTTGGCTCCAGGCGAGACCGAAATCTTTACGGTTGATCTTCGCTTTTGCGTGGAAAGCGACTTTCTGATTGCCGTAACCGTCTACAACTGAACCGAGGTATTTGCCATCAAAGGTTACTTTTTTGGTAACGCCGTGGATCGTGAGGTTACCTGTAAGTTTGAATGCATCGGCTGTGCCTTTGATCTCCGAGCTTTCGAAAGTCATTTTAGGGAATTTCGCAGCATCGAAGAAGTCTGGAGAAACAAGGTGCTCATCGCGTTTTTTCTCGCCAGTGTCGATCGAGCTAACATCAACGCTGGTTTTGAAGGTTGATTTCGTGAAGGTGTCGTTCAAATCGAAAGTGCCTTCAAAGGTATTGAAACGACCTTCAACGCTTGAGATCACAAGGTGTGGAATCTCAAAACCAACTTTTGAGTGCATCGGATCCACTGCATAACTTGCCGCTTCATATTTTTTTGGAGCTGCAACTGCAGAAAGGGAGAGGAGAAGACCAGCAACGCCTGAGAGTAGAATTTTTGAATTCATCATGAAGAAACTCCTTGGGAAAATATTTTCACATCAATTATCGTCATTTCTTAGTCGTTCCAAAAGTAGACAGAATCGGTTAACAATGTTGCTAGAAATAGAACAATGGGGCAGATCATGTATTCTGATATCGATCTGAATAGATTGAGGATTTTCAAAGAAGTAGTGCAATCTGGCAGCTTCTCGAAAGCGGCGCTAAATTTGAGGCAACCGAAATCTCGTATCAGTCGTCAGATATCGGCTCTCGAAAAGGACCTCGGAATTCAGCTCATCTACCGAACGACAAGACAATTCCAGCTCACTGCCGCGGGCAATGATCTCTTCGTTCAGGCCTCACCATTGCTCAATCAGTTGCGCAACACTCTCGATCAGGTGCGTACCGCATCCGAGGAACTCAGCGGATCGATTCGTCTGTCGGTGCCGGACGATATCGGTCTGTCGATGATGGGACTAGTCTGCAAGGAGTTTCTAAGTCTGCATCCCAAGATCCGCATCGATCTCCATGTGGGGAACATGCTGGTCGATCTCATCCGCGATTCCTTTGATCTTGTCGTAAGGATCGGCAAGGTTCGGGATAGTACGATGATTCAGAAAAAGCTTGGGAACGTGGGGCTTTCGTTCGTAGCGAGTCCAGGACTTTTAAAAAAATATCCGGCGATCCGGGATATGCAGGATCTCTTGGATCTACCCTTTCTTGCCTTCAGCTCGCAAAACAATCGTTCGCTCCTTGTCAAAGTTCGCAAAGAGGCTAAGACCGTGAGCTTGCCGCTCAGTCCCATCTTTTCTGCGAATAATTTTTTCGTGTTGAGAGAGCTGGCGCTCGCCGATGTGGGTTTTACCGTTGTGCCGCCATTCATCGCCAAAGACTTCATCAAAGCCGGGAGCCTGATGCCTCTGCTCGCGGGCTGGCAGACCGATGGCGGACCAGTGCAAATCCTGATGCC
>SEDW01000579.1 GCA_004193325.1 Pseudomonadota bacterium
TTGAACCGGGACAATGAAGCCAAGTCCACAGCGCAGTCACTCGACTTTGCAATCGCCAAGGCTTTCGGGGGATCACCTCTGAACCTTGCCTGTCCTGACAATGGTGGGCCTAGTATCAGTTGGGCAGGCGCTGGTGTTGCGAACGCTCCGGAATACGATCCTTTGAAAGCTTATCGAACTCTTTTTCCGAACGGTGAGAAAGGCGGAAGTGTTGTCGGCACCGACAAGGCTTCTCTTCGAAAGGGCGTGAATGATGTCGTTCGAATTCAGATGCAGGAACTCCTCGCCGACCCCAAACTGAGTCAGAGCGATAAGGAACGATTGCAGCTTCACATGAGCAATATTCGTGACCTCGAAAATAACCTCCTGAATAATTTTGTAATGCCTGATGGCGATCGGATGGCGATTCAGGGCTTTAATTCCGCAATGGCGCGAGATAATGCGAGTCGAGGGATCACTCCCAAGATGCATGCGGACATCATCGCAATCGCTGCGGCTACGGGCCAGAAGAGAGCCATGACTCTCCAACTTGGTCCATGTATTCTCGATACCGAATACAATATCGAGGGTAAGCCGGTCGGAGGAAGCTGGCATGAAAGTGTTACGCACGCCAACAATAAACCAAAGCTCGCAATTTTTGATCGTTTGAATCAAAAGAATTTTGCTTACCTCTTGACTGCGCTGGAGCAATACAAGTTTGCCGATAATGGCAAAACTCTCCTCGATTTTGGTGTCGCGTCTTTCATTATCAGCCTCGGTTGGGGCGGCCAGCATTGGCGATTTGATCTCCCGCATGTCACGGCAGGAAGCGCCAACGGCAGGCTCAAAACCGGCTACTATCACAATCTCATGGCCGGCAAGAGCGAAGCGGAACGCGAGGCGAAGTTCATTCCGACTAACCGTTTCTTAAGTACAATCGGGCGGGCGGTGGGCGCTGCGGGGACTGAGAATTTTAACGCAAGAATTCCGTCCAAAGATGCAGCAACGAGACTTGATCAAAAAGGTCTTATTAATGAGATGCTCGCCTGATAACTGACAAGACGATACATTTGGAGACGATATGAAACGTATTATTTTTCCTCTTTTTCTCATGCTAGTATCTTGCAGCGAAGGTCCCCGTCCTTTGCCACTGAAATCAAAAGTCCAGCCAGAGGCAGCCGATGGTGAGAAAAATGCGGAACCGAAGCCAACGAAGACCACGTCCGAGAGCACTCTGCCTGAGACAGAGCCAGTGACCGACACTACGGGTGGCGCGACGGTTCCTGTTCCCGATAAGCCTGCGATTCCTGTTGAGACGCCTAAAGAAGAAATTTCACTGACTACAGGCATTGCCAAGGTAGCCGTCGTTCCAAGTCCAGGCTGTAATAAGGCCCCGAGTCAGGAGTTTGGCAAGTATGTTAAAAAGAATGTTACGGGCATGAACCGTGTCTATCAGCTTCGCTTGCCTGCTAACTACGATAAGGCCAAGCCCTACCGTCTCCTGATGATCGGTCACGGCTGCGGTGGAACAGACGCCCCTTTCAAACTGGAATCAGTTGCTAAAGACCAGGCGATTATCGTAGCCATGAAATCTTTGGAAAGTTGTTTCGTCTACGAGATGAAGGCCGAAGGCCCTTATTTTGATGAAGTCTTGAAAGAAGTCTCGAATGAAGCCTGCGTGGATACCAACCGGGTATTTGTCGCAGGGTTTAGTAGCGGCTCATGGTTGACTAACATGCTCGGCTGCGCTCGATCCAATGTGATTCGTGCGCAAGGCAACGCCAGCGGATCACTCCCAGGCGGACTCCCGACCTGTCAGGGTCCGATTCCGGCGTTTATGGTTCATGATGACAAAGATACTGTTAATACGATCGACGGCGGACAAAGAGCGCGGGATCGCATCCTGAAGATCAACTCCTGTTCCACCGAAACAGAGCCATACTCCTACGACGACAATCCCAAGACTCCATCGATCTGCGTAAAATACAAAGGCTGCAAACCTGGCTTTCCCGTTGTCTGGTGTACAACGTCTGGTAATGGTCACACTTCTGAAGAACCAATATCAACACTCGGGTTTTGGAAGTTCTGGTCTGGATTCTAACCGCTAAAAATAGAAACGCCCTTCGATCCAAAAGATCGAAGGGCGTTTCTATTTAAGCCTTCACTTGAGGAGAGGCGCAGCGTTGGTGCTGAAGATGCCCTTGAAATGATCGCGGTAGGCGTAGACCAGGAAGAGTTCCAAGACCGAGAACACGATGCCCGGCGCCAAATTGCTGCCATTGTCGAGGAAAATATGGAAGCAAAGGATATTGATGAGAAGGCCTGCGAGAATTGTGAGTCCAAGAGGCGCAGTGCGGCCGACGAGGACGAGAATGCCGCCAATCAATTGGAACAAGCCAATGACTTTCATCCAGCCGCTATTAGCCATCAACATGGAGAATTGAGTGGTTGGGAGATTAGGGTCCATTGCAGGCATGGGGAGAAATGGGTGAAGGATGTTTGCGCCGAAAATTATGAAACCTAAACCAAGCAAGACTCTAGCGATGATGACTACAAATTTCATGGAGTACCTCTCTAAGCAGTGGATTCAACTTCCAAACAAAATTACTGCATTCATGCTACTCCATACGCTCATATAGGCAAGGGCTTTTATGGCCAGAATCGTCCTGACTGTCTTCACAGCGAGAGTAGAATTTTTATACTTAGACAATCCTGTTTTTCAATCTGACTAAAATCAGGCCTTTTGCAGTGCTGGGA
>SEDW01000580.1 GCA_004193325.1 Pseudomonadota bacterium
CAGAAAGAATGGGAAGACGGGGATCGACACTACTTCCAGTACGCAATGGATACGAAGATCCTAAACTTCTACTCCTACCTCTCGGCTCATTACGAAGTCAAACGGGACAAGTGGAACGATGTGAACATCGAGGTCTACTATCAAAAAGGCCACGAATATAATATCGAGTCGATGATCGAAGCGACCAAGCAGGGGCTCGCCTACTACACAGAGAACTTCGGTCCCTATCAGCACCGACAGTTCCGTATCCTTGAATTTCCTCGCTATTCAACTTTTGCACAGTCTTTTCCCAACACGATCCCTTTTAGTGAATCGATTGGTTTCATCGCCAAAGTCGATCCCAAGGACGAAGAGGATCTGGATTACCCCTACTACGTGACAGCGCATGAGCTTGCGCACCAGTGGTGGGCTCACCAGGTCATCGGGGCGAATGTGCAAGGGGCTACGGTTCTTTCTGAAACCCTCTCGCAGTACAGTGCATTGATGGTGATGGAGAAGCGTTTCGGCCGGGATAAGATGGCAAGATTTCTTCAGCATGAGATGAACGATTATCTGCGCTCGCGTTCGGGCGAAACGAAAAAGGAGCTACCGCTCTTCCTTAACGAAAATCAGCAGTACATCCACTACAATAAGGGTAGCGTCATGTACGCCCTTAAAGAAGTGGTCGGCGAGAAGGAGCTGAATGCTGCCATCAAAAAGTACGCAGACAAGGTTCATTATCAGGAAGCACCGTTTACGACGGCAACGGAGTTTGTGGCAAGCCTGAAGGAAAGCCTCGATCCCAAGTTTCATCCTGTCATTGATGATCTGATGACTAAGATCACCCTCTACGATAATCGCATTGAAAAGAATGCGATCAAAAAGGAGGCGGACGGAACCTATACAGTTGATCTTGACGTCTTAGGGAAGAAGATTTACGTCGATGACAAAGGTGATGAGAATGATGCGGCTATGGATCAGACCTTTGAAGTCACGGCTCGTGATGCCGAAAAGAAGATTATCTTCACGCAGCGCTATCCTTTGAAGACGGGGCAGAACCATCTAACGATTAAGCTGCCTTCGCAGCCCAAATCGCTCTGGCTCGATGAGCTTGGGGTTTGGATCGATAAGAATCGAGATGATAATAAGGTAACGTTCTAAATCAAATGAAGAGCCTCGGAAACGAATGTTTCCGAGGTTTTTTTGTACCTGTATTTTATAGTTTTAAAAAAACATGAGGCGGCTACAGGATTTTACCGATCTTCTTTTGATAATTAACTGTTAAAATAAATTAAAATAAAAATTATGAGCTGATTTAGATGGTCGCGCTTAAAAAGATTCTTTTCTACTTTGTCTTTCTTTTGATCGCATTGTTGGTTCTCGGTGATTACTTTGCTCCGCTCTATTCTGCCTCTCGGAAAAATTCGGACTTTGATTTGGATTACGTTCCAGCAAATGAATTGGGACGTCGTCGCTATTATCTAGACTATATGAAGAAACATGCTCCAGGCGGTTTGCAGCGTGTCGAACAGAGACTCAACGGCGAGAATGATTTTGGAAAGTCTCCTCCAACGGGAAAGTCTCGGGATGTCAAGGCATTGCGAGACTGCAGTTCACCTCTCAATCTTGCTAGACGTTCTTATACAATTGAACTGAAGAAAAAAATTCTCGATCAGTATCAATACTGTGAAAAAGACAGCGATTGCTTTTACAACGATGTTGATCATTACTTCATTGCTCGGCTCGATAAATCCCGATCGATTATGGAATGTCTAGATCGAGTAAATTGGGCCTTATCTACGAACTGTAGTATGGAGATGGGTATAAATTATAACTCCGAAAAACCTTTGGTTAAACCGAATTCGATTAGGTGCGAAAAGAGGGTTTGCTCAGCAGTTTACTCAGGTCCCTCGAGTGATTGGTACAGTATAGGTTTGAAGTATCGAAAAGAAAATCCTATTACAGGCAAAGCGTCCATGGACAAACTTTGTCAGAGTATTCTAAGTGACCCGTACGGTAGCCGTCTGGACATTCGTTGGTGATCTTAAGTCTATTTTATCTTTGTCGAGGCAATTATGTTGGCTCTCGTCCTAAGCCTGTTATCTCCTCAATCAATTGTCTCAAAAGCGCCGACAGCCTTGCCACCGCAAGGTTCGCTTTACGCTTTTAACATGGTTCCACCTGAGCCAGGAACGACGACAGGCTGCACTTGGAGTGGCCCTGAACCCGCGCCTGATCTGGTTGGCGAACCAGAGAAAAACATTAACCTGGAATATTTGGGCAAAGGGGTGAAGGCGGTTGTTACCGCCCGGAAAAAAAGCGAGTATTTTGTTAAAGGTTATATATCAGACCAAGATCCCCTGCCCTGCGCGAGCTGGCCCAATGCTAGGCGTGAACTTCAATTAACCATTTCTTCTGGAAAATCTGAGCCAGAGGCTGTTTTTGTCGAAATTCCTGGGAAGGGATTTTTTCCCTATGTTGACTCCTTCGGCGCTCCTTCTATGGATAGTGGTCAATGCATAACGGCGAAAGGTTATAAAGTCTATGATATCGGAACACAAATTACCGACAAATTTTATGATGCTGATGCTTGCCGTCCGAATGTGCGTGGTTTTCAGACTGAACATTTCGTCAGAAGTAGTTTGAAAATAAAGGTGACCTATTTGGGCCAACTTGATCAGCCCGCAACTGAAGTTAGAAGTAATAAAGTTCCCCTAAAAACGAAGGGCGGGCGGATAAAAATGGAATTCACCGCGAACAATAATGAGGTTGTGGGCATTCGATTGGCTTCAGATCCATCTACCTATATTCATCCGATTGCCCCAGGTTTTTTGTTTGATAGACTGAGTGAGAATGAAAGTTTCGGATACGGCATTGGTTTGATGGGAAATCGTATTCGCCAAGAAAAGCAGGTTGGAAACGGCAAAAGTTACGTTCTTTTCGGCACGCTAAAAATATCTCCAAATTTAAAGCCGGGTGAGTACTGGATCAATTTTGCTTTTAAAAATCTTCTTACCGAAAATTATTACAACATAAGCGATCCAGTCAAAATTCCTGTTTTGCCTTAGATACATCTCGGTATCCTCCATCCGCGAAGAGTGCCAAACTTTTCGGGGATTTTTCTCGTCCGTGGATATGCCTTGGCATCGAAACAACCTTATGTAGTTAACCAGCGAAAATGTCCCGCTAATTGATCAGGGACTTTGTCCCCGATCATTTCGGCAGGTAATAGATAAAAAATTAGGCTGGCCGTTTAATAGGCCTGTTGCCAAGC
>SEDW01000581.1 GCA_004193325.1 Pseudomonadota bacterium
CTTCGCCGCGCTCGATGATGACGCATTGCTGACCGAGTTCCGCAAGGACTAGTGCTGCAAAGGTTCCAGCCGGCCCACTGCCGATGATAACAGGCGGATGACGGAAGGTTTTATTCTTAAAGTCGATATCTTCGCTCGGATGATACCTAACTTTTTCTTCGTATACATCGAGACGGTCTGCCGAAGTTTTTAGGATCGTTTCGTCGTCACGGGTCACGAGGCGCAGCTGATAATGGTGAAAAATCTGCGATTTTTTGCGGGCATCGAGGGATTTTTTCAATATTTCGAGTTCCAGAATCTCGTCAACGGGAATGCCGAGATCGACAGCAACCAGATCACGAAGATCGGCCTGTACATTGGATTCATTTAAAGGAACCGTAAATTGCTTGTAAAGAAGGCTCATAGTGGACACTCGTTTGGAAATGAGGGCTCGACTATAGGCCTTAAGACCTATCTGTCAAATGAAAAGATACAAAGCCGGGGACTTACAAACCCAAAGCTTTTCCGCTCGGGTTATACGCCTTAGCACGCAATACGTAGTGGACTGAGGTTTCGCTCACCGTGAAATAGTATGTCAGGTAATTTTATTTATAAACTTGACCTGATGCGGGAAAAACCATATACAGCGCTGGTCATTCTGACAAGATCGTATTCTCGAGTTTTAGCTTAGGTGAATCGATAGTCGAACCTTCGCCAGCTCGCTGCTTAAAGTTCAAGGGATAGACAATGAATCTCAATCGCTTGTGGGCTCCAGTGTGTTTGACTCTTTTCGCAACAGTCGCTCACGCTCAAAACGGTTCTGTAGTACCGCCTGTATCTGCCGAACCAACTTCGAAGCCTGCTCCCGCAGAGTCCCAACTCGTCCCTGAGAAACCGTCTAATCCCTCTTCCCATGCACCCTCGTTCGCCGGCCGCGTGCTTAAAGACCCAGCCCCGATCCAGCAGCTCTACATGGAATATCTCGAATATAGACAACGCCTTTATAGCTCCTCGCAAAATATTAGCCTTGGCGACCGCGCAAAACTCGACGCAGCTTTCGGCTACTGGTTCAACCCCTCGACCGCTCTCCGCTTCCGCCTCGATATCGACCCTGACAAATACGGCGACGACCAAAACCTCACTTCCAAATTCGAGCTACGTCTCTTTCATCGTTACGAAAATTTCGAATTCCAAGCGGATTTGGACATCAACGGTGACGAAGGCGGCCACGGCGGCACAAGCATTGGTCCGGACAATGACTCGAAAGACACCTGGATCGCTTACAAGCCGACTGAGTCTCTCCGAATGATCTTCCGCCCTTACAACTTGGGTACTGAGATTGGTCAAGCATTCCGCACGCTTGACGTTGCTCGCGTCTATTACATAAACGGAACGCCAGCTTACATCTCGAACCTTCCGATCGAAGACGAAAGCATCCGTTCAAAAACGGTCGCTGGTATCGAATTGCAGTGGGCTCCGACAGATGCATTAAGTCTATACGTTGGTGCTGGCTCAACCAGCTTCTACTACCCAACCAATTCTGACTTCAACATTGAGCAGAACGCCGCTTCGGAAAGCTGGAAAGCTAAAGAAGACAGAGCGTACAAGGCTGGAATCGTTTACAAAAATGACGACATCAACTTTGTAACAGAGTACGCAACTCACATGAACGCGGCAGAAACCGGAGCCATGTTGGATTCGGCACTGTCTGTGCAATATACCCAGTGGGTAGGGAATTTCGTCGGCAACGTCGAGTGGACCGCAACCCGCGCTGGTACTGAAGCTTACCGTCTTTCCAAAGACTTCAGCTGGTTCCAGGACACGACTCCATTTCACCCTGTCTACTCCGATTACTACGGCGTGAAACAGGACTGGTTGGGCAAAACTGATAGTGCTGTGATGGCTAAAGCTGGTTGGAAAGTTGGCTCATGGGTTCCTTATGTTTCCTACAAACATCTCGGAAAATACTTCATTGACCGCTCATTGGAATCAGCTGCAAAGCTGAGAACAGCTGATGAAACAGCCTCGCATGGTGGCCTTGGGATCTTCGGACTCGGCGGTTACTACAGCGTTGGCAAATTCATTTTCCAACCAGAAGTTGAATTTATGGAAGCTAAGAACGAAGTTTTCGGCTCGAGCTCTGACATTCGCGAAGACCGCGTTTTGTCTGAACTCAAAAAGAAAAACACCGTCTTTTCTATGAGCACACGTTACTCGTACTGAACTGTTTTGGAACGGAATTCTTGAAAGGAAACTTTATGAAGTCGATCCGAATCCTGTCCCTCGCACTTGGTCTTTCCATCGCCAGCGTTCAAGTCTCTTGTTCGAAGGACGAATCGAAAGAAACCAGCGGCGAACAAAACCAGTATGTAGATAACCTCTACGCTGTCATCAAAACTGTTGAACGCGACCTGTCGCAGGGTTACCTCCTGCGCAACGCGTCGGACCGTGAGCGTCAGAGCTTCTCTGACATTCTCTACGATATCAAAATCAGCACGCAACGCCTAAAAAAGAACCCGAACGATGCTCAGGCTCTTTCGTCTCTTTACCTCGCGTCGCAGAGCTACAATACGCTCAGCATTCTCGAAGTCGACGGCTCGCAACTCGGTGAGTTGAAAGCTCGTCTCTTCGAAACAATCGATGTGCTTGCCCGCATTCAGGGTAAGACTCTCGACAACATCGAGCGTATCCTCTTCGAAAAACAATTTACTTACGATCTTCTTCCATTCCAGGCGATCACAGACGTGGGCGCTAA
>SEDW01000582.1 GCA_004193325.1 Pseudomonadota bacterium
GGATCTTCGAAGCCAAAGAGCGTGTGAATGCGTTTCTTAACGACGCCTTCAGGAACCTCAAAAGGTGCCTGAGGATACTTGTCCTTGATTCGATCCATCATCTTTGCCCAGATCGGAAGCGCCATGGTGTTGCCTGCGATCTGACCGCTGAAGGCGTAGTTCTCATCCGTGCCGACCCAAACGAGCGAAGTAATGTCGTGGGAAATGCCGCAAAACCAGTTGTCTTTGGCCTCGTTTGTCGTTCCCGTTTTGCCGCCAGCGTAGTTGTAGAACTCGGGATATTTGCTCGCTGTTCCGTAGCGGAACACGGCCTGCATTGCGTTGGTCATCATGTAGGCGACCTGTTTTGGGAGAACCCTGACCGGGGCAGGGGCTTTTCTTTCGAAAAGGATCTGACCCTCACGATCGATGATCTTTTGAATCATGAAAGGCTCGGGACGCACACCCTCGTTGCCGATCGTGCCGTAGATCTGAGCGAGATCCATCATTGTCATCTCGGAGCCGCCGAGAAGGGTGCCCGCCTGATTTTTAAGTTCGGTCTTCACACCCATCTTGTAGGCCGTTTCAATGATTTTCTTGATGCCGATCTTGGATCCAAGTTCAACCACGGGCGTATTGATCGAGCGATAGAACGCATTGAAGTAGGTGGCCTCAGACATAAATTCATAGCTGTAGTTTTGAGGACGATAGTTCTGAATGACGACGGGTGTGATGTAAGTCATGTCCGACCAGTTCATGCCGCCCATCAGGGCCTGACTGTAGACGAGCGGTTTAAAGCAGGAGCCTGGAGCTCTCTTCGCTTTCATGGCCCGATTGAATTGGGAGCGTTGAAAGTTTCGGCCGCCAATCATCGCGAGGATTTCCCCGCTGCGGTGATTCATGACGAGCGAGGCCGCTTCGATCATGGATTCCCGAGGTTTTTTGACATTGACGAGATTTTGAGCAGCGGAATTATAGATCGAATTCGACTTTTGAAGAATCGTGTTCAGCTCCTGCTGAAGCCCGAGGTCAAGCGTCGTCGTGATGCGGAGGCCTTTGCCTTTAAACTTGCCGTCGAGCAACTTGTCAGTCTGCTCCTGAATCGCATCGAGGAAGAAAGGGGCAATGCTTTGATTCATCGAAGCCGGAGCCTGATAGACCAAAGCCCCGTCACTCCATTTTTTGACTTCCGCTGCCGAGAGATAGCCGTTGTCTTTCATAGCGCGAAGAACGAGGAGCTGCCGTTTTTTAGCAGCCTTTGGATTTTTGTGAGGGTTGAATCGGGTGGGAGACTGAAAAAGTCCTGCGATCAGTGCGATTTCGCTTGGATTCAGTTCTTCCAAAGTCTTACCAAAGTGTCTCTGGGCCGCGGCACCGACGCCGTAGGATCCCTGGCCTAAAAATAGGGCATTGAGGTAGATTTCGAGAATTTTTTCTTTGGAAAGTTTGCGTTCGAGCTGAATCGAAAGAATGGCTTCCTTGAGCTTTCGCGAAAGCTTTCGCTCCGGAGTCAAAAGAAAATTGCGGACGACCTGCTGCGTGATAGTGCTTGCGCCCTGACGCATGTGACCGCTGCTAAGGACGGCGAGGCCGGCACGCGCGATGGCTTTATAGTCGATGCCGCCGTGCTGGAAGAAGTTTCGGTCCTCGATGGAAAGGACAGCATGAACCATAGCCGGCGGGATTTTGCTGTAGGGATAATAAACATGATAGTCGTTAAAAAACTCACCGATCTGTTTGCCATCTTTGTCGAAGACCAAACTATTATCGGAATGTTCGTAATTAACGATGACATCGAGCTTGGACTCGTCGATGTCCATCAGACCTTCGCGGCTCATCCAGCTGTAGAGCACGATTGATCCTGTAATGAGGACCAAAACGAACGAGGCAAGCAGAGTGGGAATGAGTTTGAACCGACCAGGCAAAAACTTCCGGTCAGTAATGATTTTTTTGAGAGCGTCCAGCCTGGATTTTGGTGTCATGGCAATCTTCACTTTTTAGAGCGTGAAATTGTTGAGATAGCCTCCGTGCACAAGCCCCAGGGATTCCGGCAGAGTTTGGTGCAGAGGACGAATTATCTTAAGGTTTCCGGGATTTCTCCGATAACGGGATAGCGCATCGGAACCTCTAGAGAGAGCTGATTATCGTGAAAACTGGACTCAAGAGAGCCATGAAAATCCTGGTCGCCGAGACTGCTCGGGCTGACGGTGGACCAATCGCGCGATTTTTCATGACAGCTAGCTTTCATGATACTCCAGATTTACCCCTGGCGATAGATGCGGTCCATCTCGCTGACGGCAACACTCAAGTGCTCGATATCTTTTGTACAGAACACCCCGATGTGGTGATTATTAATGTCGATGATTTGGGAGCGGAAGCCTTCAATCTTTGTGGCCTCATCCGCAAAGTTGAAAAAAACCGACATTCCGGGATTATCTTCTATAGTGAGAATGCGATAGATCAAGGGAAGGTCGATCTCGACAAAGTGCTCGAGTGCGGGTACAGCCAACCATAAGCTCAAGCAGCTCAGTCTCACCGATGAACTCACCGGTCTGAGCAACATGCGTTCCTTTAATATCGATTACCAAAAGCTCATTAAAAACTGTCGCGATGGACAAGGTGGGCTTGGGCTCATCATGTTCGACCTTGACCGCTTTAAGAGCATCAATGATACGGCGAACCATCTGGTGGGAAGCTTTGTCATTTCAGAGATCGGACAGCTGCTTCGCTTTTCCGGAGTTCTCCCCGAGGGCTCACTGGCCGCGCGCTATGGTGGTGACGAATACATCGTTGCTGTTCCGTCGGATGACGTGAAATCGGTCTGGCAAATCGCGGACAAGATTCACGACCTCATCGTTCGTAGCGTGTTCAAGAAGGAACAGTTCAGCTTCAAGCTCACCGCAAGTTTTGGTGTGGCCTGGGTCGATCCCGGTTTCGATGGCAAATCCGATGATTTGATTCGCGGGTCTGACCTCATGCTCTACCGCAGTAAAAAAATGGGAAGAAATCAGGTTAACGGAATCATCCTTCGTTATCCCATCGATTTCGAAGATGTCGGCAAGCCTCACTTGATCGACAAAGATGAGCTTTTTGCCGACGAAAAGTTGAAGAAGAACGCCTGATCGCTGGCCCTTCGCTCGCCCTCAGTTTCTCCCCTGTCATTCAAAAAGCATTCAAACCCTTGCCAGTCATCGGTTTCGCGTAATTTAACGTCCAGGTATCCCCCTGGATTCACGAACCTTTTCCAATTCTCGTCAAAAAGCTTCGCGGCCCTCAAGCAAAAAGACTTTTCAACCGATAATGAAAATGATAATGGTTATCATGTTTGATTCGGTTTAGTCGACTTGGTGGCATAAGTGAAGAAAATCGTAGTTTCCGTCTTGCTCAGCAGTTCTTTCGCCGGCCTCGCTCACGCTCAGGAGTCTCTCGAGCAGATCGTTGTCACGGGCACACGCACCGAACACTCGGCTTGGGACAGCCCCATCGCCACTCAAACTATCGTCATCACCGACGAGTCTCTGCAGCATTACAAAAACGTGGCGGAACTTCTTTCCTTCTCGCCAGGCCTGGATATGGCCAACGGCATCCGCGGCCAGGTGGTTCGTCTCGATGGTCTCGACGCCAAGTACACTCTCATCCTCATCGATGGTCAGAGAGTTGCCGGCAAAATCGGTGACGCTTACGATTTGCGTGCCCTCGAACTCGACGGTATTCAGCGCATCGAAATCATTCGCGGTGCGGGCTCTGCTCTTTATGGATCCGATGCGATCGGTGGTGTGATCAATATCATCACGCGCGATGCCGTAAAACAGCGAGTAAAAATTCATGCTGACAGCAACGGGCAAAAGGACGTTTCGCTTTCGACTGGGATCAAGGTCGATGATTTTTCTGTCTCTATCGATGCCTTTGGCAACAAGTCGAAAGCGCTTCAGCTGCCGGGTGCGGAGGCATCTACCTTCAGCGCCTCTGATAAATACGGGGTGCAAGTCAATCCTCGCTACGCCGGTGATAACTGGGATGTTAAAGGACGGCTGCACGCCAGTAACGAAGTGTTAGATGGCACTGAGGTATCGCCAGCTGGTGCCATTCTCAAGCGCAAAAATGAACTCGGAGCTTATTCAGTCGGTATTGAGCCCAGTAAGACCTTTGATGACAAATCTCAGCTGCGCTTGACCGTGAAACAAGACCAGAACAAAGATGATTACACACAAAAGGTTAGACGGACCGGAGCCGTGGTCACCCATGAGAAGACGGACGAAACCAATCTAGAGACCGGCATCAACTACGCAAAACCAATCGCCAATCACCTCGTGAGCATCGGTGGCCAGCATATCGATGAAGAGCTAGTGTCGGACCGTCTGTCGCAGGATTCTGTGGACCGCCAGCGAATCTCTGTCTATCTGCAGGACGAATATGATCTAACGGGTGACGGCAAGTTTGTGATCGTGCCGGCGATTCGTCAGGATCAGGATACTCAATTTGATAATCACAGCTCAGGGAAACTGGCTTTCCGCTACGCCCCTGATGAGTCTCAATCGGTCCTTCTGTCCTACGGAGAGGGCTACCGTGCCCCGAGTTTCAAAGAACTTTATCTTCTCTTTGAAAATAATTCGGTCGGCTATGTGGTGGAAGGTAACGATAAGCTCACCCCGGAGTCCTCCCGCTCAATCCACGCTCAGTATAATCTAAGGTCCGATAACGGCTGGACGACGAGCGTGAGTGCTTATCACAATCGCATCAAGGATTTGATTGAAAATATTCTTGTGGAGCAGGACGCCTCCGGAATACAGCATTATTCCTATGAGAATATTTCTGCTGCGGAAACAGTCGGCGGGGATCTGACATTCTTTACTGAAATGAGCAAAGAATGGTCGCTCAACCTCGGCTATGGCTACCTGCAGGCTCGCGATTTGAGCACTCAGACGGCGCTGGCTGGACGATCGAAGCACACGGCTTCCTATCAGCTGCGGTACACCCACAACGAATACACAGTGTCTCAGCAGCTAAAGTGGCA
>SEDW01000583.1 GCA_004193325.1 Pseudomonadota bacterium
TGCCGATAATTGCCCGAAAGTCTTCAACCCGATCCGTCCTCTCGATAACGGCAAGCAAGCCGACTATGACGGCGACGGACTCGGCGACGTTTGTGATCTCTGTCCACTCAGTTCGGATAACAGCTCCTGTTCGATTCAGGCTGACGATGACCGGGACCATGACGGCATCATCGATATCGTCGATAACTGTCCACTCAACGCGAATCCTAATCAGGAAGATTCTGATGGCGACGGCACGGGCGATGTGTGTGATAGCTGTGCGGAGATCGCCAATCCTGGTTTTGGCGCCTGTCTCTTGCCAACGCTCAGCACATTTTCCTCGTCAAGGGATCAGCCGGATCTCCTTTCTTCGATTCGCCCAACAGCTCCAGTCGAAGTCAAAGGTATCGTGAACGCTATCGCGAAGGCAGGTTATTACCTCCAGGATGAATCCACTGCTGCAGGCGTGTACGTCTACCTTCCCAAAGGCGACAAGCCTAAACTTGGTCAGAAACTTCACCTCAAAGGTGTTTATGAAGTCTATCAGGGCGAAGCGCAGATCACAGGCCCAGTCCTGATCGAAGCAGCTGATGCCAACGCTCCTGAAGCGGTCAGCATTTCAACAAAAGATATCGAAAATTCAGCAATGGTCGGCGTACTCGTAGCCTACGAGGGGCGAGTCAGTTCGGGACTGCCCATCGCGAACGGTAGCTACCAGGAAACGTTTCGGCTCGACGAATCGGTCAAGGTCGGCAGTTTTCTCTCGGACTACAGTGCTCCCCTTCTGGGTGACACGTTCAAAATCTCGGGAATTCTTCGCCGCGCAGCCAACTCTTATTATATCGAGCCTCGTGCTGCTACGGATCTGACTCTTGTCAAATCGGGCGAACCTCGGGTTGCCACGCTTCGGACAAGTCTCGGCTTCGCGGAGTTGAGTTCTCAGACTCTGGGTCAACTCACGCTCACCCTCGATCGTCCGGCGACGAGCGATGTGAAGGTTGCTCTCGCATCCAACTCGGCTTCCATCGTAGTGCCGTCTTCCGTCACTGTGCTCAAGGATACGAAAAGTATCGAAGTGCCTATGCAGCTGGCTGCTGACGCTTCGGAAGCTCTGGTCGAAATCTCTGCTAGCCTCAGAGACAGCGGTTCGATCGATCACATTCAGGTCCTCAAGAGCTTTGCGCCTCGCTGGTTGAGTCACGAATCTCAGAAGCAAAACACCTGGGTTGGTCTGACGTCGACAATTAAACTCCCCACCGACATGCCGCAATCCTTCAGCGCGCCTTCAAAAATTTCGTTGACCTATGATCGATCATCGATCGAAGTTCTCGCGGAGCCAAGTCTCAAGGCGGGCGAGTCGATGACTGAGATCACGATCAAAGGCCTCAAAGAGGGCCAGAGTCACCTCGTCCTCGAACTCAACGGTTCGAAGCTCGATTATCTCCTCACCATCAGGAAGCAGGACATCACGATCAGCGAGATCTACTACGACCCGATTGGTGAGGACACAAATCTGGAATGGATCGAGCTGAAGAATACGAGCGGCGGCGAAATCGATTTGAGCCAGTATGTGATCGGTGCAGGGGGCGTGACCTACGCAACTCTCCAATACGCCTTGAAAGGCATACTTCCCGTGGATGGCTGCATCGTCGTCGGCGGCCCGCTGAGCAGCGATAAGAACTTCTTCCCGACCTTTTTTCAGGCTGAGGCCTTCAAAGGTGGTATTCAAAACGGCGGCGCTGCTGTTGATGCGATCGGCATCTTTAAGGCTGGACTGCTCGATGCCAAGTCCATTCCTCTCGATGTCTTCGCTTACGGCGACCTAAACAAAGACGGCTTCCTTGGCAAGGATGGAACGCCGCTTCTCCCCGACCTGGCGCTCGTCAAGTCCGGAGCTTCGGCTGAACGCCATGGTCAGACCTGGGTTGAACAGATCAAGCCCACACCCGGTGACTGTTCAGCTCTCACTCGCTAATTCTCTCCGAGAGACGGTGGCCTTAGGCTCCGTCTCTTTTTCCCAGCCTTCTATTCCCGCGCTCCAAAAAACAAGAAAATTTCTCAGATGCGTATGTTTCGCTTGGAAAATGAGCCCCTGTATTGCCCCGACTTCAGTCTTGGCGATAAGATCCTGTATTCTTTCCCGCAATTTAATAGCACACTTTTCATATACGAGTGGACGTACCGCTCGAGAGCCAAAGATCGGGATTGCATGCAAAGAGTTAGAACGACGTTATTTTTAGCGTTTGCCCTAGTGAACAGCGGATGTCTCTCGACCATCCTCGGTACCAAGGAAAATAAGAGTAAGGACTATCACATGCCCGCGCCAGGTCGCGGCTGGGATACGATCGATCCGGCTGAAGCGGACGCTGCCTATCGAAACGAAAAGGACAACGCGATTTTGAATATCAGCTCCACCTGTGGGGAAGAGCGTTTTCGATCGCTTGAAGAGTTGACGAAGGTTGTCTTGAGACAACTTCCAGACAACACAGTGTCAGCACCCTCACGGCCAATGACGATTGGTGGGCATCCCGGCCTCGTCACCGATGCCAAAGGTACAGTCGATGGCGAGGACCTCGATGTTCGTGTTGCTGTGGTACGGAGCCCCAAATGTATCTACGACATCATTCTCGCAGGCCGAAAGCTCGACAGCAGCAGTCAGCTCGCCTTTGATACTGCGCTGGCCGGATTCTCCGAAGGCAGCAAACGATGAGGGGACCAGCGCATGCCGCGCGCATCGTTCTCTTTAAGATTGATCATTGAACGTTTCTTCTCCCTCATTATCAGTGCCTGGTTTCTCGTCGGCATCACATCCTTTGCCACTGGCGCGGCTCTCGCCCTTCAGTTCGGTCAGGGTATGTCGCGCTTTGGTGGAAAGCTCTATGTGCCAAACATCGTCGCGTTTGCGATCATCCGTGCACTAGGGCCGGTCTTTGCCTGTCTCATGGTCGCTGCCCGATCGGGTGGGGGCGTGGCAGCTGAACTTGGTTCGATGAAAGTCACGCAGCAGATCGATGCCTTAAAAGCACTCGGTGCAAACCCAACGGAAAAGCTCGTGGCGCCGATCGTCATTGCACTCTTCATAGGAATGCCCTTCCTCACGTTTATCGCTGACGTCGCAGGTATCACCGGCGGTCTCCTCGCAGCCACAGGCAGTCTTGGGATCGCACCGAGCCTTTACCTGCAAAAAACTGTCGAATCGGTTCACATGTCTGACCTCGTAATCAGTCTTGGGAAGACTTCGGTCTTTGGGGCAACCATCGGTCTGATCTCCTGCTTCATCGGCATGCGGACGACAACTGGCACATCGGGAATTGGTATTGCCACGACCTCGGCTATTGTTGCCGCGAATATTTTTGTACTGGTTGCCGACCTCCTCGTGACCAAAATCATATGGATGTTGCAATGAACGAGCAGCAAAGGGCAGCGCCCAAAGGCCAGACAGATTCTGACAAAGACGTTTTACTCTCGATCAGAAATCTCGAAACCCGTTTTGGGACACGGGTGATTCATCATGGGCTCGATCTCGATGTCTACAAGGGTGAAATTCTCGTGCTCTTCGGAGGTAGCGGTACAGGTAAATCCACGCTCCTCCGGGCGATCATCGGTCTCGACCGGGCGGCTGGTGGATCGATCAAACTTGAAGGGGAAGAAATTTCTC
>SEDW01000584.1 GCA_004193325.1 Pseudomonadota bacterium
CGTCTTTGCCTTGTGCAAAGAAGTTGAGAGAGCCGTTTTCATAAAAGGCATTACAGACATCTTCCTTCCGATTCACAGCGGCAACGATGCCGCTATCGCGGAGTGGAAGTTCGGCAACGGTCAAATATTTTGCGACAAAATCCACAGCTCCCTGAATGGCCACGAAGGCATTTACCGCTGCAGGGTTCGCTGTATTGAGCTTGATCGTTGTCTTGCCGCTGGCATCGAGGTTTGCGCTAAAATTCGCGGCTTCTTTGGTACTCACCGCGTAGTCGATCACGGTCGATGCTGACTTGTCACTATTGAGTTTTACCGTAACCGTCCTGCCTGTTGTATTCACCAGACCCTTGGCGTCGGTCATGAGTTTCGTCGTCCCATCAATGATCGCGGCAAAGGGCAAAGGCTTCGGCTTCAGATCATTCAAGACATAGCTGCGTTGATAGACTTCAGCCGAGATCGTTTGCTGCTCATTGACCCGATTCGAATAGACTTCCCGCAGTTGATGCCCTTCATGATCGACAGTCAGGGTAAATTCTTCGTCATCAGAATCTTTAAGCTTCACGAGCGATGCATAGCTGAATTCATAGCTGCCATTCACGGAAAGAATGGGTTGGATAACCGTTTTCTTCGACAAAACTCTTAGACTCGAAATACCGGTCAAAGCGAGAGTTTCCTCATCACTCGGCACGTCTTTAACATCGCCGCTGACCTTGATTGGACCATAGCTGTTGTTAACGATTTCGCTCAGGCGGAGCGAGCCATCGGAAAATCGTGCAAAGAAGATTTTTATGAAAGCGCCTTTGACCGAAACTCCTTCGATGGAGCGTTGAAAAGTCAAAACCCGCGTGTGTTCATCCGGCGAGTAGAGCACGCCGGCATCGGTCTCGATCGGCGAAAAGCCTAATTCTGCCTTATATTTGGCAAGAAGCTCGCGGCCGAAAGGAATAATTGCGTCGTCATTTGCAAGGCGGTCACTCAACCGCGTATCGAGGACCACACGGCCCCAGACTCCCGATGCCTCGTCGATGCTACTCGACACGATAGCCGCATTGTTCAATCCAAGACTCGCTGCGGATTTAAACCCCAGCGGACGAACCCGGCCGGAGCCCTGAGCCAGGAGGCTTTTAAATTCGTCAGAGCCTTTGGAGGAGCTATAAGATTTCGCCGCACCGCTGTTTACTTCCGAGCAACTCACAAGGATTGTCGAGAGCATGGCGAGGGATAGGAAGAGATTTTTTTTCACAGGATCTCCAAAGCGCAAGGATCAGTTTCAGTTCACTTAGCTTCTTCGATGTCCCAGTTGCACGAGCCACTGCTGGTAAGCCCATCCCAGGGTGCCGTGAGGACAAGGCAGTCCGAGATCTGCACCATATTGGCTTTCGCCGATGCCGCAGGCAGTTCTGTTGCGGCTCGTTTGGCGATGAATTTGAGCTTTTCCGCCTCATAGATTTCGATAATCATCACGTCGGCTTTAGCTGTGGGCAGACCTTTGATGGCGAGCTTGACGCCAGCGTCGAGCTTTTCCAGCTTGGTCCTTGGACTGCTGATGCCAGCGAATTTAACGACGGCTTCGTACTTCGATTCCCCGCCAAGAAGCTTTGGACCCACAAGTTGAATCTCGGTGTTGTTCTCGGCAAGGGGCTGCCCGGTTCCAGGGTCTGTTGTTGGCGGGACCGTTCCAGGAATCTGCTGTCCTGCTCCCTTCTTCGTGACCTGATACGACGGCTTATAGCGCTCGCAGCCACTATTCAAAGTGACGAGGGCTATGGAAAGAACGCTCAGGCGTAAAAGCAGCATCGAGGACTCCTGCCCATGGGGAGGGCTTTGAAAGCTCTAAGCCCTTCATATCGGCAGAAGAACTGCCCGACTTTAGAACTTTTTCAAGCCGCGGCAAGAGGCGTCAAATTAGCCTTAAGTATCAGAGCTTTGGTTGCATTTTTCGTGACCGGAAAGCATAGTATTTCCTCGCAAGACGGAGCTAAGCCTTTCGATAAGGATATGACATGACCAACGCTATCAGCACGACGCCAGTCCCTCGCAATGAACCGGTTTTGGGATACCTTCCAGGTTCGCCGGAACGCCTCGCGGTCCAGGCCGAAATCAAACGCCAGAAAGCTGAGCGAGTAAAAATCCCAGTTGTCGTCGGCGGCGAAAAACGTTTCAACTCCACAACTGTTCCAGTTGTTATTCCTCATAATCACAAACACGTTCTTGCTGATGTCAGCCAGGCGACCCGGGCCGATGCGGAAGCCGCAGTTGCTGCTGCTCTCGCCGCGCGCAAAGCCTGGTCTTCCCTCCCTTGGGAAGAACGCGCAGCAGTCTTTTTGAAAGCCGCCGATCTCCTTGCCGGCAAATACCGCGCAAAACTCAACGCGGCGACGATGCTTGGCCAAAGTAAATCAGCACACCAGGCTGAAATTGATGCGGCCTGCGAGCTGATCGATTTTTTCCGTTTTAATGCTCACTACGCAGAACGCATCTATCGCGAGCAGCCCTCCTCGCTCCCAACAATGTGGAACAAGAGCGAAAGCCGTGGCCTCGAAGGTTTCGTCTACGCCATCACACCTTTCAACTTCACATCGATCGCCGTCAACCTACCGGCAGCTCCGGCTCTGATGGGTTGTACTGTGATCTGGAAGCCATCTCCCACCTCGATGCATTCGACCTACGTGGCGCTTGAAATTCTCGAAGAAGCAGGCCTTCCAAAAGGTGTGATCAACATGCT
>SEDW01000585.1 GCA_004193325.1 Pseudomonadota bacterium
GCAGCCTATCTCGATGGTGACGAATTGGAACTCGCCCCACCCTCATTTCTTGCGGCGCATTTCGGCTTCCATACCTGCCTCCTGCTCGATGCCGACAAGAATAATCTTGAGACTCTGACTCGCGCGGTGAAGCAGATCGGTTTTAAAGAAATCCTGAGCTTTGAGGATCCAATTTCGTTGATGAAGTGGGTTCGAACCAATCCCACTCCCGACCTCGTAATCTCCGAGTGGCAGCTGCCGGACATTCCAGGTCCCATTTTCCTCTATAAATTAAGGCACCGGCTCGATTTGCATGTGCCTATCATCATAATCAATCGGCAGATCACCGAGCGCGACAGTCTCTGGATCAAAGAGCTCGGCGTGAGTTCACTCGTCTCCAAACCCATCGTTGAGAAAGAACTCTTTCAATCGGTGGTCTGGACCATGCAGCAGAGCAAAGGGCCGACCGACATCCAAAGTCTCAAGATCAAAATCAAAATCCTTTCGAAAAAGCAGGACAAGGAATTGCCCCGCTATCGTCAGCTCTATATGAACCATCCGATGCTGATCGAGAGCGATCGTTTTCTCATGGAAGCTCAGCTCGCCTACGACGCTGGCTGTTTTCTGCACGCAAAAAAATACGCACTCGATGCGGTCCGCGAGTCCGGAGATCCAAGGGAAGCTCTGGAAATTCTAAGCAAATCCTTGATGAAACTCCGCGAATTCGATGCTGCCCTACGCTGCCTTGAAAACGTGAATGTTCTCTCGCCCTATAACGTCAGCTATCTCTGCGAGATCGCCGAATGTCATCTGGAAAACGGTGACGATCAAAAATTTGACGATTTTTTAGTGAAGGCAAAGGATCTCGATCCCGATGCTCAGGTCGTTCTCGAAACGGAAGCTAAGGGCGCGATGAAGAAGGGCCACACCGATACCGCGAAGATTTTGATGCAGAGCCTCAAATCCTTCAAGGAAGTCTTAGCCTTCATGAACAACCGCGCGGTTGCTCTCATTCAGGTCGGTAACATCAAAGAGGGACTCGAACTTTATCAAAAGGCTTTGGCGTCCATCCCCGATGGCCAGCCCGAAGTGCGATCTTTGCTCTCCTATAACCTCGGTTTAGGTTATGCCAGAGCTCAGAGACTGACCGATGCCCAAAAGGTGCTGACGTCAGCGGCTATGACCAAGAATCAGCAACGCCTGCGAAAAGTGAACAGCCTCCGCATGAGGGTCGATAAGGCTCTCGATGCGGGCGAAGAACTTCTTTTTCCCCAGGAAAAGCCGCCGAGTCTCGAGGAAGAGCAGGAAAAGATCCGCATGCTCAAAGACATCAGCGATTCGAATTCCACTCAAAATCGTATCTTGCGCAGGCGATCAACAGCGCTCCGCAGTTCACTCCTCGGGGTAAGATGGTGAAGGATTATATCAACGGGATCAAGCAGGTTCCGGCTAATTTTCCGTCGAATTGATTTGATTAATTTATTCTGAATCAAAGATCAAAAACTCCCGTTCATTTAGAACGGGAGTTTTTCATTAATCCATTGAAGGTCAGACTTTTATCAAACTGACCCCAAAGTTGGGTTGATCATGGAGGCGGCTTAACACACGTCGTATCGCCAGCCGTAAAGTTCATTCCTTCGGGGCATGTACAAACCCCTTCCTTGAACGTGGCATTGTCAGCACATTGACAAGTCTTCGTGTAGGGGACACTCATCGTCCTGAAGAATCCCGTCGTAATTTCGCCATGCTGATCCAATTTCGGCTCGGCAATAGCAAGATTTACTTTACCGTACCACGCGTCACAGGCAACGCCGGCAGTCTGAACAGCACCTTCGCAAACATTGTTGCAAGGTGGAACTTCGACCGTTCCGTAGACTGGATACCCAGCATCTTTTGCAGGGTGATCGATGGAGTTAAAGTTGATCACTGCATCGCCACCGGACACAGATCCAAGCAGTTGACGGGTAGGTTCAAGATACTCATCACCGGGAGTTCTGTACAAGTAAACGTATGGATCACGCTTGCCAAATTTCGACTCGTAAATCGTTTCGATTGAATATTTAAGTGAAGTGCCACCCGGCAAGAGGTTGCCGCAGAGATCCTGCATGTAGTTTACAAAGTTGTAATAACCAGTGGTGGCCAAGACCGCTTGACTCGCGGGGTTAGACCACAAAAAGGTGGGAATAATGTCTTTTTCGCCGAAGGCGTAGAGTCTAAGAGCTGGGATAGGTACGCTAGGTATACTGCTGAATAGTTCGTGGCGAGGAGATTTCAATGCCCCTGTTACCGCATCTGATTCAATAATACTGGTCCGCAGGCTAAAAGCTGAAGGCCCCATCGAAATAGGAAAATTTTCTTTTTTCCAGATCAAAGCATCGGCATCACGCTTACCATTTGGCTCAGCATATGACTCGCCAAGGGGATAATCAACGTTAACGGTATATTCGTTATCATCATTTACATCTACGAAAGGAGTTGGTAGATCAATAAACCACTCACTGCTTGGGTCAAATGTCCCACCAACTGGGAAAGTAACTACATCGCCCGCATCAAATATACCGTTCTGGTTTTTATCCCAAAAACCCGTTCCACCAGCATCATAAACACCGTTATGGTTAGCATCGTAGAAGTATTCCTGACCTCGAACCGCATAGACGACTGAGCTGGTCCAGTTCTTCCGTAAAGTGGAATAAGGTAAAGCTACTCCACCATTTTTTTGCTTGATCCATGCTGCGATTTCATTTGGTTCGCAGCGAGTCTGAGCAAGTGGGTAAATACTTGTCGTAGGCGCACCACTTCGAAAGTTCAGCATTTGATAAGGATAATTATCGACTAAGTGAAGTGCATGAAGTTTTGCAGGAACGGTTTTTAGTTCTGGCTCGAGGAAACCACCTGAGGGGAGTGTGTAGCGACCAACCTCTGTTGCAATGCTCACGGGGTAATCATTGATAGCATCGCCATCGAAACGGGCGCCTAAAGACACTTCAAACGAAAGATCAAACTCACTGTTAGTGTTGTAGTATGCGCGAAGAGTTCGACTGTTTTGAGGATTAAACTTGAGCGAGTAATTTATAAAGTTTGTAAGTCCTGAGGTAATTCGGACTACGGGACTATGAACCGTGTAGCTGCGTTGCTCATCCTTATCAACAAATGTCGCCGAGATAAGGATACTGCCAAGGCTTACACCAGCACATACAGGAACGGCAAATTCACCGTTACTAGAACTTCTTCCAGAAAATTTCGCGAATTTTTTAGCCGTTTTAGGATCGGTGCCGAAGACCCCGAGATCAGTCTTTTTCGAAAGTTTCGCTCCTGCTGGAAAATCTACCTGAGTTGTAAAATCGACAGCCTCACCCGTTACACCCGCAGCCCCCTTACTGAGCTTAAAATAAAGCATCGTACAGTCCGTGGGCCCGGAATCGAGAGTATTTAAATATATAGTGGGATCTGTGGGCGTGGTACCTGGTACATCGGAAGCGGTGTAAACAAATGTATAGGTCGATTTTTTGGTAACGCTTATTTTTGACGAGTTCGCAGAAAATGAGCCAGATTTCGCAACTATCGTTGCTGTACCTTCAACTTTACCAGCACAATAAGAGGCCTCAAAATTGCCACTGGCATTTGTCACACCCGAATTCGGAGCTATTATTCCCTTATCGGTCATTGACGACTCGACAGTTAAAGTTATCCCCGTATCTGGACTTGGCGCTGCACCGTTCACAGCCTTGACGGTAAATGTTACACAGCTATTGTCAGCGGTATCGGAGGTATATAAAGCGTCGGTAGTAAGGGGTTCGATAGAAAGCCCCGTAGCAGTCCCCGTACCACCCGGATCCGCCGGCTTCGAGCCCGGATCACTGGTTGCCCCACCGTTATCACCAGCACGATTGCCGGCTCCTTTGTCACAGCCCGAAAGCA
>SEDW01000045.1 GCA_004193325.1 Pseudomonadota bacterium
GCCAAGTCGGCTCAAAAACCGTGAGATAGGTTTCGCTCGAAGCGTAATGAAGAAAAGGCCGAGAACAACGTTCCCGGCCTTTACCAATTCAATCGAAATGTTCTAGAGACAGGTTCCGACCGAACCCTCGCCACATTTTCTACCATCGAGCCAGGTCGCTCCGCTCAGCTGCGCATTGGTCCAATCCACCGAGTTCTCAAATTTGATATCTTGCAGGTTGGCATAACGCAGATCGCTGTTCGCAAAGCTTACTGGACCATGAAAAGTGCTGCCCGATAGATTGATGCTTTTGAGCTTGGCATCTTTGAATTCAAGACGGCCATTCCCAGTCAAAGCCGAAAAATTCGAGCCTTCAGCATTGCTGCCGTTAAAGGATACATTCTCCATTTCAGAGGCGGATATATTCGCGCCTGAAAGACAGCTCGCTTCGAAACGGGTATTGAGAAGCACTGAGCTCGAAAAGTTCGATTGGCGTGCATCAACGTTATGGATACGGCTGTTGAACCATTTGCTTCGCGAATAGTTTGCAATGATGAGTTCATTATTTTCGAAGCGGATGTTGGACCATTCTGTTTCGGCAAAAGAGGAGGACGAGACACAGGATCCCGTGATGCTGATGTCCTGCCAATGGAGGCGATCGGCGTTCTTGGAAGTGAATTCGATACCGTCGCTGTAGCCCTGGATCTCAGAGACTTTGGTCAAGGGCTTCACAAGAATCGATCGGTTGCAGAAGGCAGGACGCGAACTGTCACAGCCCTCGAGAGCACCGCTTGGCACGAGCACGACGCTCTGCCCAGGATTGTCAGGCTTGCCCTGATTCGGCTGATCCTCGTCAGCGCCCTGGCCTGGACTATCCGTGCCTGGACCGGTCCCGGGATTATTCCCTCCGCCTCCAGCTGTTCCGCCTGGATCATTGCCGCCCGATCCCGGAGTCGTGCCAGGATTGGTTGATGGCGTATCGGGATTCGCAGGGCCAGTTGGTCCCGCCGGATTTGTGCTGACTTCGTCGCCAGGTGTGCTGTCTCCGTTCGGTACACCAGCCGTGTTATTCTTCGATTTACCGACGCCTTTAAAGCTCGCCGAGCGGCAGGCGTTCATCAACAGGGTTGAGAGGAGGACGAATGCAATGGGCTTTATAAGCATGGAAGTCTGCTCCACGTGGCTTTGCAAGGGTATGGCCCGTCTGGGTCCGGTATTTTGATTCTTATAAGATAGCATCCTAATTGATAAGTGAGAATGGCGGAACAGCGAGTTTCTCATTGCCTTTTCCCGCTTTGGGATCAAACTGGTGAAATGGGTTCACCGCCCAGCCTGGAGGCCAGATGAATATTTTTCGCGGTACCGATATTGGAATAGACCTTGGAACCTCAAAGTTCTCCATTTGTCTTAGGGGCGAAGGGGAGGTCGCAAGCGAAGCCGCTTACGTCGCCTACCGCGGAGATCGCCTGACGGAACATTCTCTCGTCGCCTTTGGTGATGAGGCTAAGGATATGGTCGGCAAAGTTCGATCGGGTACAATTCATGTCGTGAGCCCAATGCGGGACGGTATTATCGTCGACTGTTCGATGGCGTCCTTTATTCTACAAAAAATGGCTCAAAAATCCGGTATTCGCTGGCGCCGCGGCCGTAGCTCAACGCTCGTGACAGCGCTTTTGGGTGCGTCTCCTCTCGAGCGTAAGGCGTTTATGAATGTTGCCGAATCGCTTGGCAGTTCGCGGGTCGTGGTACTCGACGAGCCATTGGCAGCGGTCAATGCATTGCCCGTGGATCTCTCCGAACCTTATGCTCAGATGATTGTCGATATCGGCGAAGGCGCGAGCGAGGCGATGGTGGTCTGTTATGGGCGAAAAATCATCGGACGATCGATTCGGGTCGGTGGGCATTCGATGGATGAGGCCATCATTCAGTATGCGCGTCGGGATCACGGCATCATCATCTCAAGTCTCTACGCGCGTCAAATCAAAGAATCGATTCCTGAAAGCATCGGTCTACGGGGCATTGATATGACGAATGCGATGCCTATGCTCAAGCCTTATCCCACGCATGATATCGTGCGCCTCATCACGGAAACCTCTGAGCCCATCGTTGAGATGGTGAGTGAACTTCTCTCCGTTCTCTCGCCGGATATGGCGGTCGATCTTATCGAAAACGGCATCCATCTCTCGGGGGGTGCCTCACGCAGCTACGGTCTTCGCGATCGCATTGCTGCCGTCACCGACCTCGAAGTGAGACTGGTCGATTCGCCGGAAAAAGCTGTGATTCGCGGCTGCGAAAAGATTTTAAATTATGTGGATTACGTGTCCTGATGGAACTGAGGGAGTGCAGCGACGGCTGCATAATCCTCGGGCGTGATTACACCCACCTTAAAAACGGGGCCTCTCAGTGGGGCCGAGCTGTGAGAAATCTTGACCCGGACCAGGAACGCGGGCTTAAGAGGATTTTTTAAAAGTTCGAGACTGTTCGAGGCCAAACTCGTCTCTTCCTTTTCTCCAATCGAAGTTCCAACACCCACATTGAGACCAGCAAGTAGCCAGGTGACACGCACATAGGTCGAGCGGGTGTAGTTGGAGATCAGGCAAGGGCGATTCGGGTCGAGGCGTTTTCGAACGGCGGTAAAATTCTCGAGGTTCCACATATCCACGTTACCCCTGGGGGAATAAGGATCGTAGAAGATGGAATGCGGAGCCGGAATATCGAGATGCATCGTCTCACGAAAATCACCGACATGAAGATACCAGCGGATGCGTGGCGTGAGTTCGAGATAGCCGTCTTTTAGAAACCTGAGACAGTCTTCGCGGTAGGGAATGAGATAGTCGAGGTCCTCAGTGTGTTCGAGTGCAAACTCCAGGGCGGAGAGGGAACGATCGAAACTATGGATCTCAAAGTCAGCGTCGATGGACTTAAATGCTTCTATGGCGGCGACGACGTTTGCCGCGGCACCCAAGCCTACATCCCAAAGGACAAAGCTTTCGCCCCGCGCCTTGAGCTCTTCTGCCCTCGCCGCAAAATCGTGCTGATCCACATGGAGTATATTGGCCTCAGCCAGAGGACCGATTCCGGGATGGAAGGTTTCGTTATTTTCAATCAGCCTGAGACTTTTGATCCCGGATTTGAGGGCGACGATTTCAAATTGTGTGTTTGGCATAGTCTTCGATCGTCTCCGGCAAAAATCGCTGAATGAACGGCGTGTCTTAACCTTTTTCCCTCGAATTCGCAGTAAAACTTTCAAAAACCATGGAAAATGAACCGCAAGTCACTAATTTGTAACGCGACTTGCTTGATTCTGTTACATGTTTTTTGATTTGTTACCTGCATGTTTCATGAACCCCTCATCGAAACTTAAGCTAAAATCGAGGGGCACTTTGTAATTCTCACCTATGGATGCTCCATGAACCTCATAGATCTCTCCATCAGGCGGCCCGTATTCGCATGGGTTCTGATGTTCGGCCTGATAGTCTTCGGCGCGATTAGTATGAACAAGATGGGTATTAGTGCGCTCCCTGACGTCGACTTTCCCGAGGTCAGTCTGTCGGTGAACTACGAGGGTGCTGCCCCTGAGGTCATTGAGGCGGAGATCCTTGATCCAATCGAAGCGAGTCTCCTCAACATCGAGGGGATTGTGGAGATGCGGTCCTCGGCGAAGCAGGGGAGCGGGACGGTCAACTTGCAGTTCGGCATCGATCGAAACGTCGACGTTGCCCTCCAGGAAGTCCAATCGGCAATCAGTGAGGTGAGATTGCCCCTCGGCATCGACCCGCCTGTCCTACGTAAGAAAAACCCTGAAGAAGATCCGATCATCATCGTGTCCTTCTTCGGTGATGTGCCGGTCAAAGATATGCTGGCCTGGATGGATACCTACCTTCTCGATCAGCTTCGTTTCCTTCCCGGTATCGGTGAAGTGTCCATCGGTGGTTTCAGTGAACGAAACCTCAGGGTCTGGATCGATCCTAAAAAGCTCGACAAGTACTACCTGACGATTTCTGATGTGGTTGATGCCATGGGCACGCAGCACGTTGAGGCCGCTGCCGGACAGTTTAATTATGGTCCGCGCGAACTCCGCGTGCGATGGCTCGGAGAAGCCGACAGTGTAAAGAAGGTTGAGGACATTCAGATCCTCAAGCGCGGTGGCCAGATGATCTACAACACGCCGATCTTTATCAAGGACGTGGCGCGGGTGGAAGATGGTCTGACCGATATTCGGCGGATCGGTCGGGTCGATGGCAAAGAAGCGGTTGGTATTCAGATTCGAAAGCAGCGTGGCACGAACGAGGTTGATGTTGCCCGCGAGGTGAGGAAAAAGCTCGAGGATATCAAGGGCACTTATCCCAAGGGCTTTGAGTATCGGGTGAATATCGACTTCACACGTTCAACAGAAGCCACTGTGCATCTTACGCAGGAAAAACTCCTGGTCGCGTCGCTCATCACGATCGTCATCTGTTTCCTCTTTCTCGGTAGCTTTCAGGCGGCGCTAAACATTCTCTTCTCGCTTCCCACCTCGATCGTGGGAACGATGACGATTCTTTATTTCTCGGGGTTCAGCCTTAACCTCTTTACGCTTCTCGCGCTAACCTTGGCCATCTCCATCGTCGTCGACGATGCGATTATGCTCCTCGAAAACATCATGCGGCACTACCGGATGGGCAAAGGTTCAAAGCGGGCGGCCTCGGATGGTTCCAAAGAAGTTTTACCTGCGGCAATCGCTGCGACCATGGCGGTTGTTGCTGTCTTTCTTCCTGTCGTGTTTATGGACGGGATTATCGGTAAGTTCTTCTTTCAGTTTGGTGTGACACTCAGCGCGGCCGTTCTCTTATCGCTTCTTGAAGCCGTCACCATCACGCCGATGCGTGCTGCTGCGCTGCTCTCCAAAGAGCCCAAGATTTCCAAACTTGAGCATTACCTCGAAGTAGTCTTTGAAAAGATTGCCAAAGTCTATCAGAAGGTCTTGGGTGTAACGCTAACGCTAAGATTCCCAGTGATCATCCTTTCTCTCGCGCTCTTCGGCGTTTCTCTCTTTCTCGTCGGCAAGGTCCGGCAGGAATTTGTACCGCCGCAGGACCAGGACATCATCATTCTATCGGCGCAGTTGCCTCCAGGATCCTCTCTTTATACGACGGATGAAGCCTCGAAGAAGATGGAAGCCATTCTTAAGAACAATAAATACGTCGAAGGTTTCTTCACGTCGATCGGCGGCGGGGGTGGTGCCTCCAGCGTGAACCAAATCTTTATGCCCATTTCGCTCAAACCGCGAGACGACCGGGACAAGACCCATATCGAGGTGATGAATATTTTGCGTAAGGAATTTGCCAGCCTTGGCAAAGACGTCAAGGTCACGATGCGGGACAACTCGGCTCGTAACCTTGCTTCCGGCCGGCAAAACCCGGTCGGTATCAACCTTCGCGGACCCGATCTAAAGGTTCTCGAAGAAAAATCTTTAGAACTCATTAAAAAACTTGAGGATGAAAAGCTCGTTACCGACATGGACAGTGACTACCGTCGCGGTGTTCCTGAGTTGATCCTGACTCCAAATCGTAAAGCGATGGCGGAGAAGGGTGTGGCGGTATCGGCCATCGGTCAGGTGCTATCGGCGGGAGTTGGGAGTTTACGTCAGGGACGCTATACGATGGACGGTCGTCGCTACGATATTCGCTTCAAGATTATTGACGACTATATCAATGAGCCCATGGATTTTAAGAAGCTCTACGTGAGAAACAATGCCAACCTCCTCGTGCCGATGAGTGATCTCGTGACGATCAAAGAGGAAGGTGCGATTCAAAGTATCAACCGCGTAAATCGTCAGCGTTCGATTTCGATCTTCGGTAACCTTGCGGCTGGGAAATCGCAGTCGGTCGTACTCGATCGGGCCAAGGCGATCTCGGCAGAGATTCTGCCAACGGGTTATAGCTTTGCACTGGAAGGGGCCTCAGCAGGCTTCTCAACCGCTTTCAAAAGTCTTTATTCAGCCATGAGTATTGGTATTCTGATCGCGTTCCTGATTCTCGCGGTGCAATTTAACTCCTTTATCCATCCTATCTCTGTTCTGATTGCTCTGCCTTTCAGCGTCACGGGAGCCCTCATTGCGCTCTGGGGCTTTGATGCGTCCCTAAACCTCTTTAGCTTCATCGGTCTGATCGTGCTCATGGGTATTGCGAAGAAGAACTCGATTCTACTCGTCGAGTTTACCAACCAGACACGTAAGTCGACGGGTCTCAAGGTCAGAGAGGCTTTGATTGAAGCCTGTCCTGTCCGTCTGAGACCGATCATCATGACTTCGGTCGCGACCGTCGCAGCAGCTTTGCCGCTCGTCGTGGGCGGAGGTATGGGATCGGAGACTCGTCTGCCGCTGGGTCTTACTATCATCGGCGGAACGATCGTCTCGACTATCCTTACGCTCTTCGTGGTGCCGGCGCTTTATCTGGTCTTGAGTTACTTTGAGAGAGGGGCTTGGAAAGAAGGCGCTCATGAGAAGGATGAACGAGCCTGGTCAGATGATCGGGAAGGTCACGGGGATAAGGCTGTCGATGTGAAGGATTCGGGCAAAGGTCGGGACAAGGGCGATGGGCCAATGAATCCGGAACCCGCCGTTTAAAGCGGAAAACACAAATAAGAAGGGGAGCCTCCACTGTGGGCTCCCCTTTGTGCGTCGTGACTCTTTGATTGCTTCATCGTGCTGCCACGGGACGATCGTACTTGCGATTAAACTTCTCGATTCGGCCGGCGGTATCCATGACCTTGGCATGTCCAGTGAAGAACGGATGCGAGGCACTGCTGACTTCGACCGTGATCAAGGGATATACCTTGCCATCGTTCCAGGTAATGCTTTCGTTCGAGGTCTGAGTCGAACGGGTGAGCATCGAGAAATCGCTGGCAGCGTCTTTAATCACAACAAAGTTGTAGGCCGGGTGAGTTGTCTTTTTCAAAGTGCACCTCCAAGTGAGTGCGGTTGAGTTAGAAATCTAATTCATTTGCAATTTAATTGCAATAGTAATCTCGGATTATTTTGTGAAAAACTTTAGATTCATACGAACAAATAAGTGAATTGGTGGAAATTTATCCCTTATTCTCCTCTCATAATAAAGCAAATTAATTGCATTTAAACCTAAGCGATGCGTAGCGATCGAAATTGCCATTAAGTCCGGCGCCTTACCAAGCTTCTTACCATAACCGGTGGGTTTGAAGTGGGAGTGAAAATGTCGACCGTTTCGGGGAAGTTCTCGAAACGATCGAATTTATTCGACTTGGGAAAGGCACTCACCGCTCTCTCATCGACAGTGATAGGATAGAAAGGTTCAACCGCAAATTACTTGGAATAGTCGTTATTGAGACCCTTAATCGGGCCGTTAAGGGACTGATTCATTGTATGAAAGTTGTATTACTTAATTTCTTGCTAAAGAATCTGGCTGCCAAATCCGATGAGGTAGCTGACGCTTTGCAAGATTTCGACGGAGTTTGTTATGAAAGCCTGGCTATCAACATTTCTGATCCTCGCTACCCTCGCGGGAGCTTGTAAGAAAGCATCCTTCGAGAGCGTTGACGGATCCCTTAACAAACTGGCGACCGGCGGCGGCTCGGGTGATTTGGGTAACAGTAACCCGGACCTCATCGTTAGCGTTCCTGTTGCGGAGCTTCCTTTCGGCAACAAGACGACAAAGGCCACAGCCAAATCCAAAGACGGAACCATTCCCTCCGTATTCTGGACTGTTACTGCTGATCCCGGACAGGATCCTGGAACCATCGACGCCGATGGTACCTATACCTCTCCAAAAACCGGCGACCCTCACACTGTTGTTATCACTGCGACTCGCAAGGACGATCCGTCTGTCACGAGCTCAGTTCCTCTTAAAATTGTACCTGTGGACAACGGCGGCATCGGCATCATCGTGACCGTTCCTGTTCCTCAACTCAAAGTGGGCGGCAATACAACGACAGCCGTCGCCACTCTTAAAGACGGTACCAAAAACCCGCCAGTGAAATGGTCGGTCATGGGTCCAACAGGGAAAGAAGTGGGTTCGATCGATCCAAACACTGGCGTCTATACCAGCCCAATTACTGGCAACGATCAGTTCGCAGTCATCATCACAGCAACTCTCGTCGCTAACGAAAACATCAAAGGTTCGACCTCACTCGTCATCGTACCGAACGATATGACGAAGGCTGAACTCATCGTTACTGTGCCCTCACCCGAGATCAAAGTCGGTGAAAACAAAATCACTGCTGTAGCCACTCTCAAAGACGGCACCAAGAATCCTCCAGTGAAATGGATCGTTATGGGTCCTACTGGTAAAGATCCTGGCACTATCGATCAAAACGGTGTCTACACAAGCCCACGTGTTGGCACTGAGAAATATCCTGTGATCATCTCAGCGACTCTCGTCTCGGATCCTTCGGTGACGGGTTCTGTCCCACTGACAATCATTCCGGAAGATGTGGTCTTCGCACGCTGTACCAAAGCCAACATGATCTTTCCTATCGTGGCTGACGTATTTGAGCTTCCTGCAAATACAGGAACACTGCCAAGCGATTGGCCAAAACAAAAATACGTAACTACAGTATGTATGGATCAGTACAACGTTCCTGAGCGTGAATTTACTGCCGGCTTCCCAGATGTGCCGTCGCTCTTTGAATGGTTTGCCCTTAACACTCGCACAACGATCGTAGCGCCTTCGGATGGGGACTATACCTTCCGCCTGATCTCAGACGATGGTTCGAAGCTCTTCATCGATAACAAGATGATTATCAATAATGATGGCCCTCACCAGACTGTTGCCAAAGAAGGAACAGTGAACATGAAAAAGGGCGACCACGCTCTTACTCTCGACTACTTCCAAGGTCCTCGCTACAAGATCGCTTTGATCCTTCAGTGGAAGAAGCCAGGCGACGCAGGATTCGAAGTGGTTCCAAAATCAGCTTTTAAATAAGACGGGTCGATACAAGAATCGAAAAGAGGAAGAAGCCAAAAGCTTCTTCCTCTTTTTCTTTTTATGTTGGAAGAAACATGGCTCAAAGAGATTGCGTCAGATATTTTTTAAACGCTTTCGGCAAAATGATTCCAGCCGTGAAAAAACCGATGATGAAACCAAAAAAGAGAAAGGAGGAGACCGAGAGCTCTTCGCCATAGGATTTTGATAGGATGAAGAGAAAGGCTACTCCCACTGCCGAAGACATCATCGCGCTACGGAAGAAGCGCATTCGAGTCGTCTGCAGGGCTTTGTCGATTTGTTCCATTGAGTACTGCATTGTCTTCCTCTTCTCCTTGCCCCGGTTTCCTTGACTTGTCTCGCGCAGCTGATCTTCCTGACTAGCATGAACTTCGCTTTTCATAAACCTGTCGAATAGGGTAGGGGACTATGTCTTTTTATATAGAATATTCAGGTTAGACAAAGTGTCGTCAAATCTCCTCAGCGCGCGTTTAGGTCATCGGAACTCAACAGCGATCTCCAGATATGCTGTCATTTATATCTAGGGCAATGTGATTGACTGAATTGAGTGAATCGATCAAATTCGGGGGCTTGGAAATGGATCAATATTGCACGCCAAAAAGTCTCAATATTTACTGTTCGTAACTCAGCTTTTCTGACAAAAAAATCCGATTCTGAAAGCAGTTTCTTATTCATAAGTTAGCAAGAACTTATAAGAATTATTAGCTTCAAACGCTTGTCGCGCATGATTTTCATTCGATTTTAATCCCTCTCGTTATATGATGATTCCAAGCTTCCTTATGGATTCTTTTCACTACTCATTAGCACTGTCATAAAACGAAGGACATCTTCTCTAAAAGAACGAAGACTTACAAATTTGACTCAATAGAACCATACAATTGTATGGCATTGCGAATCGATTTGTGGTGAAATGCAGGGGTAAGACAGGTGGTCAAGGGAAGCGGTATCGCCACAGTTCTTACTCAAGTTGTCGGACCAAAGTATTCGCGTTCCTCTCTTCCAAACATAGGATTGAGTGACGAGCACCGCAGTAGACAACAGAGTCTTTGTAAATGACTTATTGGCTTCGACTCAGTCGGGATCAATGAGGGGAATTCTTCGAAGAAGAAAAATCAACGCCCCGTTCGGGCCAACAGATTTTTTTGACGTCACGATGAACGGTAACCTTTGGAGCAAGTTTTTTATGAATAACAATGTTATCGACCTCACACCGCGAATCAAAGATAGCCTCTACGTATATCTCTCGGGCGTAGGCTTTCGCAGAAAGCGTGGCGCTCTGACTTTAAGGCAAAAGTTGGAACGGAAGTCCAAGCTCACTAAAAAAGCCAAGATCCTTCCTTTCCGAGTCGCTCGTGTGCCGCTGGGAAAAGACATACCGCTCGTGCCGATGGCATTGGATTGATTTTTAGTTCTTAGAATAAGCAGATGCTCGTAAAAAAGGCCGAAGGAAAAATATTCCTTCGGCCTTTCTTTATCTTTATTTTGCAGCGAAAGATTTTAATTTTATACCGATTCCAATATCGCAACGACGCCCATTCCACCCGCAGTACAGATCGATATCAATCCACGCGATTTAGGCTTCTCGGACAGAAGCTTCGCCAAAGTACCCGTGATGCGGGCACCCGTTGCCGCAAAGGGATGGCCCATTGCCACACTGCTTCCTACGACGTTGATCTTCTCCACAGGAATGCTGCCGAGAGGTTTTTCCCGTTTCAAAACATTCTTCGAGTATTCCGGCGATTCCCAGGCTTTCAAACAGCAAAGAACCTGCGAAGCAAAAGCTTCATGCAACTCAAAGAAATCAAAATCGTCGAAGGTAAAGTTATTGCGCTCCAGCATCTTCGAAACGGCTATCGTCGGCGCCATCAGAAGGCCGGCGCCGTGAACGAAGTCGACTGCTGCCACCTGAAAGTCCACGAGGCGGGCCAGGGGCTTCCAATTATTGGCTTTCAGGCCATCATCACTCGCGAGAAGAACGCAAGCAGCTCCATCGGTGAGCGGTGAACTGTTCCCAGCTGTGATCGTGCCGTTGACTTTATCAAATGCGGGTTTCAGTTTCGCAAGCTTTTCGAGAGAGGTATCGCCGCGAAGAGTGCCATCACGTTTGAGCCCACCGTAGGGAAAAACCAGATCATCGAAGAAACCGCGATCGTAAGCCGCTGATCCAGCCTTATGACTGCGAAGAGAAAGTTCGTCCTGCGAGACGCGGGAGATCTTCCATTCCTTGGCAGTCAATTCCATGTGCTCACCCATCGAGAGACCCGTGCGCGGTTCGCCGACGGTCGATGGCTTCGGCTTAAGATCGGCCGGCCAGAGCTTGGTAAATGGCTCAAGCTTCTTTAAAAGTGTCTTGCCCTGGCTCGACTCGATTAAAGCGCGACGGAGCTTGTCAGAGATCTCTATGGGCAGATCACTGTTGGTGTCCACACCACCGGCAATCGCCGTATCCATAGATCCTGTGGCGATCTTCATGCCTGTGTGCCAGACTGTTTCCAAGCTTGTGCCGCAGGCTCTCTGGACGTTATACGCCGGAGTCTCAGGATGAAGATTGGTACCCAGCACAGATTCTCTAGCCAAGTTCCAATCCGATGAGCTATTCATAAGAGCGCCCAATGCGACATCGCCAACGATCTTGCCACCCAAGCCGAATTTATCGACAAGGTTCGCGAGTGTTGCGGTCAACATATCTTGGCGCTTGACGTCTTTGTAAGACGTGAGGCTTTTCGCAAAGGGAATTCTCGAACTACCAACTACATATACGGGACGAATAGTTTTCATGAGCGTCTCCTACCTTTAGGTAGGCATATACTATCTAATGGTAGGTGCTCTTGTCAATGCCGACATCGTTCGTTCATCTTTAGGAATCGTCCTTCTCCCGCTATGAGTCCTCGGTGTATTCTGTTGGAACCAATCTTTCCAACTCTAGCCGAGGACTTTTATATGACCGCATTGGATCGCCGTAATCTGCTTTTGGCCTTGGGAGGCATACTCCTCTACGGATGCCGTACGACCGGCGATCAGAGCGTGATTAAACAAGTCGCTGCAAAGCAGGCCCTAGTCGTCAGGCGCCGTTGGGTGCCGGGTGAGGACGCGGCCTATAAGAAGAGCTACATCCAGGCGGTGACGCTCCTCAAGGCCAACGATGGTCAGACTTTCCCCGACAGCGATCCTCGCTCTTTCCTCAGTTGGGAGAAGCTCCTCCTGCTCCATCAAAAATCCTGCCAGCATAAGACTATGGGCCGCGGTAACGTTGGCCGTTTCGAAGGCACGCCTCACAACGGAGTGCATAACACCGTTGGCGGAATCATGGCGAACACCACAGATTCCCCACGGGATCCTGTGTTTTGGCTTCACCATTGCAACATCGATCGCGTGTGGACGCAGTGGGTGACGATGCATCCTGAGGCCCTGAAGCCTTTCGCTGACCCGAGTCCTGCCGAAGTCGCTCAGGGAAATAACTGGTCGAGCACGATCCTCGTATTGGATCGCAAAGAAAGCCTGCCTAACTATGTGCCCCCTCAATCCCCCTCGCCCAAAATAAGCGAGTCTAAGAGCAATCGCTCGGCAGAATCGGTGATTTTGGTCAAAGATCTTTTGGATATTGAGAAGTTTTCCTACGTCTACGACAGCATGCTGGATCCCACGCAGGTCCTTATCGTCAAGGACGGCCGGCAAAAGGCCTTGAAGAAATTGCGCAAAACGATCGCGGCCAAAAATATTCTGAGCGAAAGCATTCTTCAGGCAAAGTTCACTTTGACCAAAGCGCAGGCGTCGAAAATTTCTGACAAGACGATCGAGCTCTACAACAAAACGGTAAATCTTGTGGCTCTCAATTTGCCAATTCCGACCGACGATGTTTTGAAACGATCGATTCGCCTTCGCTTCTTCGTTCTCGATTCCTTCTCTCAATACGACAAGAAAAAATTCTTTACGGAAAAGGCATTTGAACTTCCGGAATACGTAGGCTCCTATACCTTCTTCAGCATGGGTGCTAATCATAGACACGGAAATTCGGATCCCACAGTGGTCAGCGTGGAGATTGATATAACGGAGTGGCTCGAAGCAAAATTGAGAAGCGGTGACCAACGGCAGTTTGATGTCGCCGTCGTCGCCGTGAACAGTAAGGCTGATTACAAAGCCGTAACAATTTTTAATAACGCAAAAAAGACGGAACTGCAGATCCAGGCTGCCCTTGATGATGCAATTTAAAGCCTGAAAATGGGTAGGGTTGACCGATTGTGGGTCACCTTACCTACTTGACTCTACGAAGGCGGCGGCGCATTCTCACTGCCGGTCCTTGCGCTTTTTCTATGACTAAAGCGGAAGGTTTTTATCTGCATTTTATAGAATGTCGGACAGGGCCATGAGAGATCCGAACAGAACATCAAAATCACGTTCGAAGGATTTTTCCTCCGCTTCGGAGAGGCCGGTAAAGTTCGATGCTCTGATCCAAAGGAAAGAGGAAAACCATTGGGGTAAGATCTTTGCCTTTGCGCCCGTGGGATTGGCAATTGTCGATTTGGATGGTTTTTATAAAGAGGTGAATCCCAGTTTTCTGCGCCTGACCGGATACAGTGAAGACGAAATCAAAAAGCTTCATATACTCACCATCACTCACCCCGATGATGTGCCCCAGAATAGTTTTTTACTTCACAAGCTTCTCAATAATGAGCTCAAAAACTATCAGTTCGAAAAAAGAATCATCCGTAAAGATAAAAATACGCTTTGGGTTCGGAATACTGTGGCTTTGACCCGGGATCTCGACGGCAATCCTCTTAGCATCGTCACTGTCACGGAGGATATTACCGAACAACGAATTGCCGCTCAGGTTATTCGCAGTGGGGAAGCGCGACTGCGAGCTACCATCAGTTATACCTCCGTGGGTATCAGTTTGATCAGCATGGATCTCCATTTTGAAGAGGTCAATCCAGCTTTAGCCAAAATGCTAGGTTACAAACAGGACGAAATGGTTGGGCTGTCTCTGAGTGAAGTGACCCACCCTGATTTTATTGCGAATGCAGTGAAAGCTTGTGATGACCTTCGCCAAGGTTTATACGCCTTCACTCGCATCACGAAGAAGTGTCGACGTAAAGACGGCTCTCTCTTCTGGGCGCAGAGCACGCTGTCCCTGATCAAAGATGATGAGGGCAGACCCCTGAGTTTTGTGGCCGTTACTGAAGACACGACGAGCCGCGTGCTGGCTGAAGAGAGTCTTCAGCGTAGCCAGGAAAAGCTTGCGCTCGCGGTTAATGTCGCGGGGATCGGTTTTTTTAACTGGGATATTCCAGGCAATCTTATTGAATTCAGTAAACAGATGGCGCAGGAATTTGGCCTGAGCGGTGAGCCCATTGGCGTCGAAGGTCTCGTCGAAATATTGCATCCGGATGATCGAGCCATGCTCTGGGCGATGATCCACGAATACTCAGATGGGGATGAATACGATCCTCAGGAATGCCGGGTGATAAGGCATGATGGGCTGGTCGTCTGGATCGATCTTAAAGGTCATATGAGTTATGACGAAGAGGGTAAACCACTTCGTTTTTTTGGAACTGCTATCAACATCACTGAGCGCAAGCGGATCGAAGAGGAACTTCGCAGTGGGGAGGAAAAAGTCCGCGTTGCCGAAGAGCGTATGCGCCTTGCCACACAGGCAGCACGCATCGGCGTTTGGGATCTCAATCCCTCAACTCAGCTCATGACCTTGTCTGATCGGGCTCAGGATATTCTTCATATAAAGGATCAGGGCCCTATCCCGCTCCTCGATATATCGAGGCAGACTCACCATCTTGATCGGAGAAAGGCAACGAAAGCCTATTTGCGCGCTGTCAACCCCAAGGGGAATGGCAAGTACAGCGTCACCTGCCGCTTTCTGACGAAGAGCAACCATCTGCGCTGGCTTCAATCGGTGGGGCAGACTCATTTCGAAGGCGAGGGCGCGGATCGCCACGCGGTGCGCATGTTGGGAACCGTTTTGGATGTGACCGAACAGGTTAGACTCGAAGAGGATTTGAAAGCGGCCAAAACTTCGGCCGAAGTTGCCAATGCCACTAAATCAGCTTTCCTCGCCAATATGAGTCATGAAATTCGAACGCCTCTCAGTGCGATACTGGGATTTTCCGATCTATTGCTCGATAAACATTCTTCGGAAGAGGAGCGGGAGCGCTATCTCACAACAATCATTCGCAACGGCCGGACTCTGATGCATATCATCGATGACATTCTCGATCTGTCAAAGGTTGAAGCGGGTCGGATAGAGCTTGAGAAGATTAACATTCCTTTTTATAAATTCATGGAAGAAGTCACCGACCTGTTTCGCGAAAAGGCGCGAGTGAAAGATATCTACATCACACTCGAAGTGGATGAGAGCGTTCCTATCGTGGTCAGTTCTGATCCGACGCGACTCAGACAGATCCTTATCAACCTCATCGGCAACGCTGTGAAATTCACGGATTCCGGCGGCGTGACTGTCAGGGTCGAGAGCTTTTTTGATTCACGCAAACAACTGCATCTTACGATTAATGTCGCGGACAGCGGAATCGGCCTGAATGAGGAACAGCAAAAGCGTATATTCCAGCCATTCACGCAGGCGGATAACAGCACCACCAGACGCTTCGGTGGTACGGGTCTCGGCCTTTATCTGGCGAAGCGCCTGGCTCTTGCACTGAGCGGAGATATCACGCTTAAGGATTGTAGCCTGGGCCGTGGCTGCACGTTTCAGCTGCAATTTCTGGCCGAGATGCCGAAATCTTATCTCGCTCATGAAGTCTTTGATCAGGAACGGGTTCGCTTTGAAGAATTGCCACTGCGTGGATTAAATATTTTGGTGGCCGAGGATGCCTTTGATAATCAGCTGCTCATTGAGACGATTCTGAGCGGCTGCGGAGCAAGGGTGGTGCTTGCCAATAATGGGCTTGACGCGGTCTATAAAGCGTCTCACGAAAATTTTGATATCGTCTTGATGGATTTGCAGATGCCGAAGATGGATGGCTACGAGGCGACCGAGACGCTCCGAAGGCAAGGCTATGGGAAACCCATTCTGGCTCTAACCGCTCATGCCATGGTCGAAGAGAGACAGAGAACCAGGCGGGCGGGCTGTGACGCGCACCTGACGAAACCGCTCGATCCCAAAGATCTCGTCGAAAAAATCGTGAGCTTTGTTCGCAAGCCTTATCCCTACTTTTCCCCTGAGGCTCCCAGTCACTTCTAGACTAAGACAGAAGAGGTTCATCGTTTTTCTTCGCTTCCTCAAGAACGCGATCGAGAAACTGTGCGACGTGCTGAGAAAAAACTGTCCTGCCATGTTCCTCGAGTGATTCGATTCCAAGCTGGGCAGAGAGTGCGATGAGTGCGCGTTCTATATGTTCGATCGAATGGCTTTCAAATGAGGGCCAAACTTCTTTCCATTCCGCTGCTGATTTATACATTCTTTATTCCCATCGTCTTTCTAAATTTTTTTATAAAAAAATGATCGCGGTGATTTTTGCCGGGAGCTACATAAAAACTTCCTCAAAAATCACGCTCTTTCGACACCATCGATTTTAGCGGTGCTACCATACCTTCGTGCTCGATCACGTTAAGTAACATCCGGGAGTTTCAATGCAATCAAATTTTTCGAGAGGTCTGATTGGGTTCGGCCTTGGTCTTCTGCTCTTTGCAGGATGTAGCAAGAAGAGTTCAAAATCACCTGATACTTCAAG
>SEDW01000586.1 GCA_004193325.1 Pseudomonadota bacterium
CTGGTCGAAAAGATATCTGTCCCAGTCGACTACAACAAACTCACTCTGATCGAATCTCGCCCCGTTGAAACAGCCGAAGGCTTTGAAGTTGCTCGCGTGAACCTTAAGATGTCTTCGAGCTACACCATGTCGTCGGCTAATATAAAAGCAGTCGATAACGATCGTCTTCACCTGGGAACTTGCGAGTGGAGTCTTCTGCCTGTTGATAACGGCTACCGCGTTGTCATCGCCAAAGACATCGCTGACACCTGTGCCGTACAGCTCGTTTTCAAAATGCTCGATTCGAATGATGGCCTGGTCTTAACCACAAATGAATTTGTCGTAGCCTCCAGGGCCAGAACCTTCGAAGAAATCTGCCAAAACAATGGCTCTACTGCTACCAAAAGCACTCTAGCCGCCATTCGTCAGGAAGTTGGACCAAGTCTCAGCTGTGAGAAGATCTCCGCCCTTCTACGATCGAAAAACCTTGCAGCACTTACGCAGAAGAAAACGTTTGCCTTGGCACTCGACAATAAGGACCTAACGGACCTTAGCCCGATGTCCCGCTTTATCGGTTTGACTGAACTCAGTCTTGCAGCAAACCGCCGCTTGAGTGACTTCAATCACGATGCTCTAAATGATTTGCGCCTGCCTACAGGCACAACTCTTTCCTGCAGTGATGCGATGACCAGTCCCGAACTTTTGAAAATCTGTAAATAAACAAGAGAGTAAAACCCATGAATATTCGTCCCATTGCATCGATCGCAGGTCTTTCTCTTCTCTTCGCCTGTCAGCCAACCGAAAATAGCGTTGTAAAAGACGCTTGGAATGCTGAAAATAACCCGACCATCATGATGTCGGTTAAAAATGAATTTGAAACCAACTTCGATAATTTGCCACTCAGCGGTCGACCCAACAAAATGCCTTGGAGCGATCACTACTGGCCGACTTACCACGGTGGTATCACTTACCGCTGGGGTCAAACGAAGACCAAGCAACTCGATAAGCTCATCGCTTCGAGTAGCGACCGTCAATTCGCGGGCCAACTCGACAACAATGCGAATCTTCAAAAAATGAGAAGTGAAGTCCTTGGCTATATGCCCTATTCCAAGGCTCAACTCGACAAGATGAGCCGCAGCGAAAGAACCAAGCTTATCGCAACGCTTTCGCCAGCTGAAAAACTCGACATCTATCGCGGTGCCTTTGACTACCCGACTGTGGAAGCCGAACGGAACCGCACCGAGATCTTCTCGACCCTGAGAACGATCCCTAGCGAAACAGGCGAGACCTTCGTCCCTAATGCGGACTTTGTTCAGGATGAAAAAATCCCGACATGGTTTGGCCTTTGCCACGCTTGGGCTCCTGCCACCATTCTCTTTGATGAGCCAGGCCCTCTGACTGTTCAAAGTAAAGATGGCTTCGAAGTGCAAATGGCAGCTTCGGACATCAAGGCCCTTCTTACTTACGTCATTGACGAGTCTCCGTCTCAGCAGAGAACTCAAAGCTTCCTCGCTGAACGTTGCAACAACGACCTCGGCGACGATTCCAAGAAAGAGCTCGAAGCACTGGTCGATGCCACCAAGCTTTCTGACCTCGACAGCATCAATGAGCAGATCACTGCCATCAGCAACATGAGAAAGTTCGATACCGTCACGACCCTAATCGTAGCCTCGCACTTCTATACCTTTGCTCCTAGCCTTGAAGCGGCTCAAACCGCCTTTCAAAAGCTCTATGAGCGCACCCAAAACCGCCTCAAAGTTGGCAGCTCGGATCGTAAGAAACTCGCTATCGCTTATGAAGCGTCCCTGAAGAATTTTGCCGACGCAGGCCAAGCCGACAAGATCGACAGAAAAAGCCTCAAGGCTGCTGTCACTGAGTCTGTGAATATCTCGGCCTGTAGCGATACCAATGCGGGATCGTTTCACCTTGTGATCACAAACCTGCTCGGTATTCAGAAGAAAAGTTTTGGTATCGACGTCACCCGCGATTCTGAAGTTTGGAACCAGGCAGCGGCTTCTTTCAGTAGCCAGGTTCTTGCCAGCTACCAAGGCAAAGACATTTCGAAAGGTGCCGCTGTAGGAACAGTGAAAGAACACCTGATCGAAACACGGTTTCTCTACACCACCGAAGAGATGCCGGCCTGGGATCGCTTTGGCGATAACGTCAGCCTCCAAAAGCACCACGTTGCAGCGGGCGATGTTTACACTGCAAATGGTCGTCAGTATCGTGCCCTACGCTATCGCATCGAACTGAATGCACAGAACCAGATCATCGGCGGATCCTGGGAAAGTAATACAAGACCTGACTTTATCTGGGGCACAGGCAACTTCATCTGGTCCAAAGAGTTCAGTGACATTGAAGACCTCTATTACCAGTCTTTATAAAAATTTGAATTGAAGTGAGCCAGTCCATGCGACTGGCTTTCTTTTTTCGAATGAAAAAAAATCTGATAATGTCTGCTGTCAATGCTGGTAAATCTCTCTATAAGAATCCTCCGCGTTAAGCGATTCCTCAAACAATTAGGTGGATTCTCATGACGACTAAAATCTCAATAATACTCCTCATGCTCTTCTGCCAAGCCTGTGGCCAGGCAGATTCCAGCGTAAGTCGTGCTTCAAACTTCCTCGAAGGAGGAGGTTGGGAGATCGAAGAGAGTCCTTATAACCTGCCTCCGGGATCGACCATTGGTGTTTGTGATCAGGACGACACCGTGGCGACTCAGTATGTGCTGAAAGCTGTTCGCCTTTGGCTCGATGCGGGAGGCAGAGATGAGCGAATTTCGGTGAAAGAAACTTGCCGAGCAGACCGAGTCATTCTCTTGTCGAAGCTGACTGAAAAAGTCGACTTTTACGGCCGTGCACACCCGCTGACAGGGAACATCTATAATATTGATGTTCCCAATCAATGGGCAGGACACTGGACCGCAAATCACGAGATTGGCCATGTCTTCGGCTTCGCTCATATCTTCAACAATGTGATCTCGATCATGAACAGCGATAATAATGGAGCCTTCATGAATGGCGGCTACCTTTCCGATTATGATAGGGCCGAGATCAAGCGGATGCTGAGTCTGAATCACTTTCGAGCTGTGAATGTCCTTTGGGCGAAAAAGCCTTCTCTCACAGCTCCGGCAACGCCTCT
>SEDW01000587.1 GCA_004193325.1 Pseudomonadota bacterium
AAGCTGTTAAAGGCTCGATTCCGTCTTCTCAATATTGCGATCCTGCCAGCGCGCAAAGATCAACATCGCAAGAATTGCACCGATCAATGCCATCAGCATGTCTGACTGTGTGTCCCACATATCGCCCTGAGTTCCGAGAAAGGCGTCAGCCCCTTGGCCCATGATCACCGCTGCGAGCCACTCCATCAGCTCATAGATCGCGCTAAAGGCAAGGCAAAAACTAACGGTTACGAGTGAGAGGAGTTTGCTCTTACGCAGGAGGGATTTTTTGAAAAGAATTTCCCGAAAGACGAGAGCGGGTACGAAGCCCTGGAAAAAATGTCCCAATCGATCGTAATGGTTTCGAGCGAGTCCAAAGAGATCCTGTATCCAGAAGCCCAGAGGAACTTTTGCATAAGTGTAGTAGCCCCCAAGCATGAGCACGAGGGCGTGCAGAAACATAAAGCGCAAGGTCCAGGCGCTGAGTTTCAGGCGCGGCTGAAAGTAGATGACAAGCGGCAAGATGATAAAAATTGGCGCATTTTCCATGGCCCAGGTCGCTCGATCGGCCTGGGGACTGATGCCGAGAGCAATTTCCAGGACGATAAGAGCAAGGAGGAGGAGGCGATTTTCCATCGGACGAAATTCCCTTCAGGCTAATGATCTCGCTATAGTACACCAAGAGATGAGTCGCGTATCGTTAAAGCTCGGTGAAAAAATTGAAGAAAATACTATGTCAAAGAAAATTGACCAGCATTTTCATTGGCATCTATCGAAATTTACCGGCATACTCCTCAGGATTTTCGTTCATACTCTGCGGAAACGGCGAGTCTATTCAATACAAGCCTACGCACATCGGAGGAAAGATATAATGGGACGTACCAAGGAATTGGTAGTGGGTTATTTGGCTGTCGCGACAGAACAAGTAAAAAGCTACGTGACAGGTCTTGCTCAAGACAAACAAGATAAAAAAGCTCTTAAGCATGATCCGAAATGGCGCAAGCTTAACGCGGAAACAAAAAGACTAGAACGCCAGATCGTTTTTATCGATAAGCGTAACGCTAAGCCTGCAAAAGCAGAGTAATGTGTTAAGGGCTGCTCAACGGCAGCCCTTAGTCTTTCCCTCTCTCCCAGAGTCTTCTAACGCTCGCTTCTGAGCCTTCTCTCTATTTCAATTCCACATCGCATCGCCGTTCGTTTGCTCCAGTCACTGGGCATCGTTTTTTTGCGTGTGCAGTTTAATCGTCTTGCCAAGACTCGGCACGCCGGCCCTATTCACGACAAAAAGAAAATAGTATCCAGGTGGCGCGTAGGCAGGCTCACGTGGAACCTCGGCTTTTAGGCCTTTAGAAGTTCTTGTGAAGGTCAAAGGAACGATATGCTGCGAGCTATTGAAGGAGTGGGTATCCGACGAGAGTTTGATCATGTGGACTTTGCCGATGTCAGCCGCATCCGCTGTATCTACCGTAAAGGATTCGCCATAGCTCAATTCATCTTTTGCCGAGAGGCTAGGCCGCGGGCCGCGGAAGAGATAGGGCGGTGAGTAGATCTGAAAGTTTTTGTGCGTGTTGAATCCTGCACCGAGGCCCCCGCCCATGGAAAGGATTCGGCCGTCGGCCAGGAGAACAGCCGTTGAGTGATAGAGACGGGGAATAGCGATGTGATCCGCTTCGGTCCACTTGCCTGTTTCCGGGTTCCAGATCTCGCTCGCAAAGACTGTGGGATCATCCGAGTTACCATCGTTAGCAGAACCGCCTGAGACGAAGACCTGTCCATCAGCGAGAAGCGTCGAGGTGAGTTTGTGCCGACGATAACCCATAGGCGCGGCATTCGTCCAAACAGGGTCTTTCGCATTCAGATCGATGGTCTCGACCGAATTGGTTGCGGGCACTCCGCCGGCGATCATCACCTTGCCGGGAGCGTACATGATCGAAGTCGCTTCGTAATCGCCTCGATAGCCTTTGTTAGTCTTTGCCAGTGGGGTCCAGGTTCCTTCTCCCCTAGTATCGATATAGCCTGTTTCCTGGCCCGGCCCGGAGACAAAGACTTTGCCGTTGGGCGCCTGATGTAGCCAAGGATAGAGCGGCATGCAGGGACCGTTTGTCTCGTTAAAACAACTCGATGCGAGCCCGTTCAGATCACGCCAGCGATTGGTCTTGGATGACCAGACCTGCGGGATCCGATTTGGATCCTGAGCGCTCGTGGCATCACCAGAGACTGTTATGATGTCCCCATTCGCAAGGGTGATATTGGTCGGGTACCAGCGGCCTTGATTCATGTCCCAGTCGGGACTTATCTCCCAACGTTTTGTGCGCCAGTCGAAGATCTGGGTCGACTTGGGGCCGACGTTTGATCGGATGTGCCCCCCGGTGACGAGCAGTCGTCCATCGGGGAGAAAGCTGTGGCCGCTGCAAAAGGTATCAACTTCCGAGTTTGGAACGATCTCGCTCTCGCCGCTGATAGGATCATAGATATAGGTTGCCGCTTTGCCAGTCGGTACGCCCTCGATAGTTGAGCCTACGTCCGTAGGGTCCATAAAACGCGACCAAAGCAGTACTTTTCCATTGGGTAAGACATGAACGTGAATGCCGGACACGAGATGGGACTCCACTGCCGACCATTGCCCTTGAATTTTAGGATCGAATTTTGTGCGGACGCGAATTTGAAAATAAGTTCCCGGCGAATCTTTCACAGAAGCTGCCAGTGAGGTCGAAGAGATCGACGGATAGCTGTCGAGCCA
>SEDW01000588.1 GCA_004193325.1 Pseudomonadota bacterium
GATGAGTATCGCTCCGGCCAAGACAGGAGTCTGGAACTTCGTGAGGATCTCAGAGCTCTGATCATTCGTCAGCTTGAAGTAGACCTGCAAGCTTTGAAAAATGTCATTGATGTAGTAGCCAAAGATCCCAAATATCGCCCCGGCAAAAGCCAGGTTGAGAATTAGGAAAAGCAAGCCGAGCTTGACTTGGCGATACGGTTCTACAAACCAGGATTTAAATCCACGACGTCTGCCAGTTGGTTTCATAGTTCTTTCCTCGGATTCTTTGCCATATTCTAGCATGAATCCGGGGAAGTAGACCTAATGTTTTCTGCTCGTCAGCTTTCGCTCATGCCCTGACGGAAGATCCCGGCAGTTGCAATCACAGCCGTGGTAGCGCGGAGAATATTGGATTTAAGACGAAGTTTTTGGAAACCATGAGCCGAGAATTTTTCTACTTCTGTCTCGTGCCATCCGCCCTCGCTACCGATTACGGCAAGGACCGGACCCACGAGTTGAGCGGACAAAGGCTCGGCTGTCCCATCGGGATCGAGAAGATAGCGTGTCGGGTAAAGGACCGCTTCTTCCATAAATGCATCGAAACTCTTTAGGACCTGCAACTCAGGAAACCAAGCGGCCTTCGCCTGCTTGCTCGCCGAGATGATCTGTCTCTGCCAGCGATCGAGGAGCTTCTCCGACACACGGGAGCGGTCCATTCCAAGGAAAGGAATGAGGAGGAGGCGATTGACTCCGAGCTCAACGAGTCCGGGGAGGACCTCATCAATACCCTGAGGCTTGAGAATGCCCAGGCCCATCACTAGTTCATTTTGACTTAATGGCTTGGCTTGGAAGGTTTCCGAGCTAAGCTGAAGGCTGCCTTTATGCTTGCCGACTTCATCGAGAGTCGCCTGTGCAACCCAGCCCTGACCGTCAGCAATTTCGATGGCAGCGCCGCTTGCGAGTCTCAGGACTTTAAGAATGTGGTGCCACTCTTCATCCATCAACTCCCAGCTTCCTTCTTCCGATCTTCGTCCATGAAAGCGAAAGAGGTGCTTCATATTAAATCTTCCTGTAGACCTGAGCGGCCCAATCGTCCCGGCAGTCTTCGCTCTCAAGTTTGAGTCCAGCTTTTATCGCGTATTCTTCCATCTCACGAATTTCTTCGTCGAGCAGTCCCGAGAGAATAAGGAGTGATCCAGGCTTCACTTGCGAGGAAAGGTCACCGATGATTTGCTTGAGGACAAAGAAAATAATGTTTGCCACAACCAGATCGAATGGCTCCTGGTCTTCTGGAATACTGCCCTGGATCAGATCCATTTCGCAGTTGTTCTGAATTATGTTTTCTTTGGAAGCGATGATGGAATCCGGATCAATGTCCGTTCCCATTACATATTTATAACCGAGTTTTTTGCCAGCAATCGCGAGGATTCCGGTTCCGGTTCCCACATCGAGGAAACGATCAAGGCTCGTCGTCTTATCGTAGAATTTTTCAATGGCTTCGAGGCAGAGAACTGTTGTCGCATGCTGGCCAGTTCCAAACGCCATTCCAGGCTCGATCACGATGGGAATACGATCGGCTGGCTTTTCATCCTGAATCCAGGGTGGATAGAGGTAGAAGCGTTCAGAGGTGATTGGCTTGAAGCTTTCCTTCCAGCCTTCCATCCAGCTCTCGGTCGTGATTGAGGAGATTTCGCATTTGATTTGTTCGGGAAATGTTTTTTCAAGCTCGTCGCGAAGACGGCTGAGATGATCGAGATCGTATTTGTAGACGAAGAGGGGCTGAAGACCGCCACCAAGTTCTGAAAACTGCTGATCGGCAGTGACTTCATAACTAGGGTCTTCAAAAAGGTTATCCAAAGCACCTTCAACAAAAGCTTCCTCGCCGATACCGATCAACCAATTTTTCAGGTCTTCCTTAAATCCCAGATGTTCGGGAGTGGCGGAATTGGTGAATTCGATGGAGAGCTGATGTGTTTCTGTAGGATGCATTGCGGACTCCTAATAAGGGAGCCGCTCTTATAGCACAGCGGTGGAGGATCTCAAGATTTTTGGCCAAAAAGCGCCAAACTTCCAAGAGGCGAATCGTTGGTGAGGAGCGCGCTCAATGACTTTGCCAAGTCGCGGTCGAGATAGGTCGAGTCCGTGGAAAGATTGGTTCTTAGGCGTGACCACAATCCATTGGCTTTGTTGGACTTTTCAGCCGCATCCCAGATGCTCTGCGCTTGATCCTTATTGCCGCCAGTATAACTCACCAAACCTTGCGCAAGGCCAAACCAGACGGACTTCTGAGCATTGGGACCAAGGCCCTTCCACTGATTCATAACCTGATCCACTTTCGTCCGCTCTTTTGCATCGAGTAGGGCAACGATCAAAGCGAAAAGACTTTCTTCATTCTTACTCAAGGCCGCAGCGGATTGAAAATCTTTGGCAGCTAGGAGCTTAATCTCGGGTTTTTTAAAGGCGAGAAGCTGCGCAAGACCCTTTAGATGGTAGAGTTCAGCGGAACGATATCCGGCCTTTTCCATCTGCGTAAGCATCTCAAGCGCTTCAAAGCTTTTGTCGGCGCCGATCCACATCCTTGCGTACATCAGAACCAGCGGCTCGCCGATGGATTCGGGCCTAACGTCTGAACGTTTCCCAAAGACCTGAGTCGCAAAATTCAAACCTTCATTTTCGAGTTCGTATCTCTGAGTCTGAGCCATGATAATGCTTAAAAAGCGTGGATCAGAGGCAAACC
>SEDW01000589.1 GCA_004193325.1 Pseudomonadota bacterium
CTATAACTGATCTGAGTGCCGTCATTTTCATAGATGCTCCTGATTCTCTTCTGCAGGAAGTTTCCCACCCGCTGATAATAGACTGGATCGCTATTTCGAAAAATGGCATATAGATTGATGCGGTATTAACCAGGAGTTAATAATGGATAAGGATAGATTGAACGGTCTATTAGCGGTGAAGCTGGTTGCTGAGAAGAAGAACTTTGCCGCAGCAGCCGAGGAACTCGGAATTTCGGCTCCGGCAATCAGCAAAATGATCAAACAATTGGAGACACGACTCGGAGTCGCTCTCTTATCTCGCACGACGCGAAGCACGAGCCTGACGGAGGCCGGAGAAAAATTTTTGAACCAGGCCGGCCCTGCCCTCGAACAGATCCTAAATGCGCTGGACGATGTCGGGACATATTCTAAAAAGCCATCAGGACTCTTGCGACTTAACGTGCCGAGAATGGTTTATCCAGTATACCTCGCCCCAATTATTACAAGCTTTCTAAAAAAGTACCCGGAAGTCTCGGTTGAAGTCTTTTTCGAGGATGCAGCTTCCGATGTTGTTGGAAACGGCTTTGATGCGGGCATAAGGCTATCTGATATTTTGGCCGAGGATATGGTTGCGTTAAAACTCTACGGGCCAGTTAAATTTGTGATTGCGGGTTCGCCTAAATATTTCAAGAAAATGGGTCGGCCTAAGACGCCAAAGGATCTTCTCGCTCACAATTGCATCATGGTTAGGCTTGGGAATTGGGTTTACGATAAATGGGAGTTTGAACAGAAGGGTAAACCCTTCCAGGTAAAGGTGAAGGGATCGCTCATGTTGAACGACTCATTTATGGCATTAAAGGCTGCCGTCGATGGCAATGGGCTCATGTTTGTAGATGCGCATGTTATTGCCGATCAATTGAAATCGGGCGAACTTGAGATTGTTCTCGAATCCTATGCAAGTGTAAGCAGCGGTTTCTACCTTTACTATCCGCAGCGATCTCAAGTGCAGCCAAAGCTTCGAGCTTTTATTGACCACATTAAGAAAATTCAGGTGGGAACGCGGCTGGCATAATAAAAGAATGAGCGTCACCAGGCGGGTGAGAAAGATGGTCTAGGGCCCATCTCCTCATGGATTGTTCATTGAACTGTAGCTGATCCCCCTGTACAAAGGCTCCACTAGCACCCGCTATCTGGAGTTTCTTATGAAAATTTTTCCTTTTATCTTCGCAGTTTGTGCTTTTAATCAAAGTTCAATTCAAGCTGCCGAGCTTGAAATTGCGCAGCCGCCCCGAGTTACTCTTCCTCTCGATATATCGAATCTTCTTACGAGCGAAATGAAGGACAATGTCCTTAAGTCCAAATCCAGTGACTCTTGGCGTTTTTCATCACTGTCTTGCATCGCCGCAGACTTCGCCGATGGCGGTTCAGGCGAACCGTTTTTTCAGAAGGAATGCACCTTCGAAGATTCTCAATCTGTTGAGTTTAAAATTTCCGCGGACCTATCAGCCTTGTTGATCGAAGCATTGGTCGCCGCTCAGATTTCGCCTCTGGGTGGCTCGAGCGAAGAACTGCAGTTCTATTCAGTCAAAGACTTCGTCTGCGAAATTCCCAGCTCGAGTCAATGCGATGCCAAGCAACGCGAAGAATCCGCTGCCGCTCAGTGTCACTTTCAAAACACTCCTGCGCTGTTTAGTGAGAACTGAAAAAAAATTATCCCTGAGCCGTGGGCCTGATAATGATTTCCCCGACATCGACATCCAGGGGTTGTTCGATTGCGTAAATCATCGCTCTCGCTATGGCTTTGGGAGAAATCCCTACCTGGTCGATGCCGTTCTGAACCTCGAGTTTAAGCGTTTCACTCGTTACCGAATCAGCGAAGTTAGTCTTCACGTAACCTGGCGAGATGAGAGTCACGCGTAGGTCCTTCCCAGCCTCCTGCCGCAGTCCTTCGGTGATTGCCCGGACTGCCGATTTAGTTCCGGAATAAACTGCCATCGTTGGAACTGTGCGATGGGCAGCAGTAGAGCCGGTATGAATGAAGTGCCCAAATCTTTGTTTACGGAACACGGGCAGAGCCGCGGCAATTCCGTAGAGCACGCCTTTGATATTGATATCTATCATATCGTCCCAGTCGTCGACCCTTAGCTCGTCAAGCGGTGAGATCGCGCCGTTTCCTGCATTACTGATGAATACATCAATCTTGCCGTGAGTCTCGCGAGCAAAATCGACGATTCTTAAGAGATCAGTCCTTTTCTTAACATCGATGGAGAGTGCTGCAGCGTTACCTCCAGCCTCTCGAATCCTTTGAACAACAGCCTCTAACTTTTCTGCATTCCGTGCACCCAGAACTACGGCTGCGCCTCTCTCTGCCAGGAGCAAGGCTGCTGCCTCGCCTATCCCACTGCTCGCACCGGTGATAATGATCACTTTTCCCGATAGAGTCATAATGCCTCCTTAAAGCCTAACCAAACCTAACAAGAAGTTGACCTTCGGAATAGTCGGCGACTGCCTATTACTTGCCTAAAGCTGCAACGGGGTTTGTTCTGGACAAGGTTATTTGATAAGGTGCCCGGATGAATGAAAACAAACTGAAAAATCTTTTAGCCTTAGCTTCTTCACTTGCTCTCCTTGAAGGAAGTAACCCGACCTCAATTCCTTACCTATCGGTCGGCAGACGCGAAAGGCCACGCGCCCTTATACCGGTCACCCTTGAACCTTCGATTTGTGTCATTCTTAAGTCAAGCGACGCGAAGCCATCCTTATATTGGCCTTCGCTTGGACTTTGTGCGAAGTGAAATTGCAGCCGTTATACGAGAGGCAGGCTTGAGGACTGTATGGGAGGAGTCTACATTCAAACGCTCAGTGAATCGAATCGAAGAAGATCTGATTGATCTCCTGACTAGGATCCTCCAACTCCACCTGTCGGCCCCAGAGGATGTAGCGTACCTTTCAGACCTTCTCAGACGTGAGCTAATCTTTCGCCTACTAAAGTCTCCAAGTGGACCTTCTCTCATCAGCGATTTCGCATTAGATCGTACAGATGATGCTGTGACAAAAGTCATCGAATGGTTGAAGGCAAACTTCCAGGAACCAGTTGTCATCAGCGATTTGGCTCGCCTTCATGCAATGAGCGTTTCCACTCTTCATCATCTTTTCAAGGCGATGACTGGAATGGGACCGATTCAATTCCAAAAGCAGCTACGGCTTCAAGAAGCCAGACGTTTGATCATAACCGAGGGTGAGAG
>SEDW01000046.1 GCA_004193325.1 Pseudomonadota bacterium
ACCTCATTCAGGAAGGCAACATCGGCCTTATGAAAGCGGTTGAGAAGTTTGAATACCGTCGTGGTTACAAGTTCTCGACTTACGCGACTTGGTGGATCCGTCAGGCCATCACCCGCGCGATCGCTGACCAGGCTCGTACCATCCGTATCCCTGTTCACATGATCGAGACGATCAACAAGTTGATCCGTACCAGTCGTTACCTCGTTCAGGAAATGGGCCGTGAGCCTACTCCGGAAGAGATCGCAGCCCGTATGGACATGTCGGTCGACAAGGTTCGTAAAGTTCTTAAAATCGCGATCGAGCCAATCTCTCTCGAGACTCCGATCGGCGAAGAGGAAGACAACCACATCGGTGACTTCCTCGAAGATAAGACTCAGTCTTCGCCTTCGGAATCGGTGATTTCAGGCAGCCTTGAAGAGCAAACTTTAAAGGCTCTCGCGACACTGACTCCACGTGAAGAAAAAGTTCTTCGTATGCGCTTCGGTATTGGTGAAAAGTCTGACCATACCCTCGAAGAAGTTGGTCAGAACTTTGACGTTACCCGCGAGCGTATTCGTCAGATCGAAGCCAAAGCTCTTCGCAAACTTCGCCACCCGTCGCGAAGTAAGAAGCTCAGAGCGTTCATCGAGCAATAAGCTCCTTCCAATCAAAATGCAAAAGCCCTCGGATTTCGATCCGAGGGCTTTTCTTTATCGAATGCAAATTAGTGAGACTGGTTAAGCGCTGGAATGATGTTCTGCAGCTCGCAGGCCTGCTTGCCGTTTGATCCCATAATCGCTTTAATGTAGAGCGACGTTCTACCAACCTGCCCCGCAAAAAGCGATGCCTGAGAGTTCACCGTAGCGATCGGGTTTGCCTGAGCATAAGTATTGTTCGAAGCAGCCCAAGCCGTGCCCGTCCAATAGAACCAGTTCGTCTTGTTCACGGAGAGCTGGTAACGAACTCCGCCAGCACAGGAAGCGCCGCCGAGGGATTCGGTCATTGAACTGATCGAGTAGAATGCGATTGCATTCTCACTGACAATCGCCGGCTGGGTGGCGTTGTAATAGGAGCTTAAGCCCAAGGTCACGCTCGTGACTTCCGGCGAGCAGTATTCTGCCGAACCGTAGTTACAGAGGTTATTAAAGTCCTCGTTTTCGAGGAACATTTTGTACTGGAACCAGCGGCCTGTTGGGAGAGCCATGCTTGGAAAGTTGCTGAAATTGACGCTGAGCTGTCCAGTTTTCACAGATCCTAAAGCTGTAGTCGGAGCCGTGTTGTTGTGAACCTCGGTGAAATAGGTCTGATTTGTTCCGTCTGGGCCGGTCCATGATTCCCCAACACAGTTTGCATCATCACAAACCCGAACCTGAAGACCCATGCGAACACCGCCGCGGAGGTAGAGTTCTTTGATATCCGCTACCGACAATGCCTTGCTCCAGATAGCAAATTCATCAAGCTGACCCCAGAAGTATTGGGTATTGGTGGGTGTCATACCAATTAGGGTATCCGTGAAGGTTCGGTTGGCGTTGAGCGTATTGCAGCCGCTGATACTCCAGCTCATACCACTCTGGGCTCCGCATTCGCCGACTCCAGCTATGCCGCTTGCAGTTCGCTGAACACCATCCACAAAGATTTTCATCAGAGAGTTGGTTCGATCAGCTACAACAGCCACATGATGCCAGGCGCCGTCGTTAATCGGTTTATCAGCTTTGATGTAGGTACAGTTTGCAGCTGTTCCACCGTTACAGCCAATACCAAACGCTGGATGACTTTCGCGCAGTTGGACCATCCAGCCATTCAGAGCATTGGTAAAACCATTGCTAAAAATACGAGATGACGTGCTCGAATCAAATTTCTGATTCGTCTTCACCCAAAAGGCAGCACTGAAATTCGAGCTACCAAAACTCAAGACATCGGCGGGACCCAGATTGAGTGAGCCGGCACCTTTGAGCAACAAACTATTGCTCAGGCGTCCGGGACTTCCGTACCCCACGGTTCCAGAATCAGTCGCATGGTTATTTTGTCCTGAATCATCTTTAAAGTCTTTAGCGGACGGGGCACCGTTTGCGGACGTTTCATTAAAATGCCAGAGACCGACGAGGTTGTTCATCAGAGAAGTCTGAGCGAACCCCGGATAGGTTGCCGTCGTTTCATTTCGAATCCCGGCGTCGAAGTTCAAAAGTTCTTTGCCATAAGGTTTACGAGTGACCCAACTAAATCCATCGAGGGTTGAGTTGGCAAGCGTCGTATCGATGATGCGAGAGCGAATTTCACCGTTGTGAAATGACTGTTGTCGGTTGTAAAGATTCCAAATCTCGGTCTGCGTAAGCACAACTCTCCAAAACATGATTTCGTCAAGTTTACCTGTGTAATATCTCCCCGGGTTAGCAGGCATCGATCCGATACCGATCGTGCTGCCAGCTGTCAGAGAGGCCACGTTCGTGGACGTAACGCGTGCGTTTTCCACCCCATCGATGAAGAGAATAATTTCGCCGCTGCTCTTCTTTCTCGTCATGGTCACCATGTGCCACTTGCTGTCATTTACAGTCCAGCTGCTCACGACGGAAGTATCCGGGTTACCAACCCCAGCTATAACTTTGCCGTCGCATAGAGCGGTACCGAAATCGTTCACACCGCCAGGTGCCTCGGCGCTTACCAAACCAACTCCATCAGGAAACTGGGCACAAGATCCTGAGACAGTTGCGTCGAGACTGTTCATCCAGAAACTCATTGTGAAGTCGTCGCTCACTGGGCGGGCGGCAGTCATCCACTCGCTCGAATCAATATTGATCGAGCGATCACCCGTTTTAACAGTAGCGAGAGTAAAATCGGGTGTGGTGCCACCACTTTGCAAAGCGAAACTGAAGGACGCCCCGCGAACACTGTCTTCAAAAGTACTATCGAATCCATAGCGTGAAACGAGGTCACTCGCTTTGGGAATCCAATCTCGATCCCCTTTACCACTGCAGTTGAAATAACGGCCGTCGCATCCACCCGCATTATCAAGCTTGAAGAAGGTTTGGGCATTCATATCCCAGCTCACCCCATAATTCCCCCCCGCGGCAAATCCGCTAAGAGTGTTATCGTCGTCGCTTGTGTCGATCTCTGCGAGTGAGGCCGAGGTTGAACCAAATGTAACCTTCGTGCTGTCATAAGAATAATCACTTGCTGTTGAAGTTCGATAATTCATCGTCTGACTAAAAGGAATGATTAAATCCACTGTGAAGAAGGTCGTACCCTTCATATTTGCAGTGTCGTTACCTGTGATCTCAAATTCGTAGCGGGTCTTGGCGGTATATCCGCCGTAGCCCGAAGCCGCAGCCAGACTAGGCGTCCAGGTAAAAATGCCTGTCGCTGTATTGAAACTGTAAGCGCTGTTAGGCAGCGAAGCACAGGCTGTACCCCCACTGTCCATAGTCCCGTTAACTGTACGGTCGAACTTGCAGCTGTAAGTGATCGCTTCGCTATCGCTATCGGTATCCGTTCCGTTGGAATGATTGACGTTAACCGTCGATATTGGAGAAAGGGTATAACCATTCTGTGCTGCGATATCCGGCGAAATATTCGGCGCTGTGTTGCTGCCAACGATATTCAGGTTTTTGTTTGTGCCGAGTGATCCAGCTGCTGCAAGACCAGGTAGTGTGAGAACAGCATTATTGCCCACAGAGTCTTTGATCGTAGCTGTATTGAGGGCCAGAGCCCCAGTACTCGCGTAATTCAAGTCAGCGCTCGTATCAGCCGCTTGAACTGTGTAGGTGAAGTTCAGAACGGTCGTGCCCGTTCCGCTCACGTAAGCGGCTGTGCGCGAAGGGCTGGTATTGAGGGTCAGTGTCGGCGTCGCGACAGCCACAGTCATCGCTTTCGAGAAGGTCACCGCGATATTGATCACATTACCCGGGCCCCACTTGCCGTCCGCATTGCTCGAATTAACGCCAGTAACTGTACCTTGTACGGCATCAATAACGATGTTTTTGTTCGCAATCAGAGAACCGGCGGCCCCAGGAGTTGCCATTGTTAGAGTTGCGTTGTTCGAAGCTGTATCGCGGATAGTGCCAGCATTTAGAGCCAGCGCGTTCATATCGTGATAACTCAGATCGGCAAAGCTCTGACCAGCGGCAGGAACGTAGTTAAAGGTCAAAGTGTTAGTTCCTGAACCACTCGCATAGTTTACGGGAATACCAGGATATTGGATGTAGAGAATAGGCGTCCCAGTTACGTTCACAACACTGGAGAATACAATTTGAATCGGTATGGTAGCGCCGATTCCATAGGTTCCATCAGCTGCCGATGAGGTGACATTGGTGATGGTAGGAACTGTGGTATCGATCGTTATGCTTTGTCCGGTCGATGCACTGCTCGTTCGGTTGCCACCATCGGTTGCCGTTGCAGTGATGGTGTAGGTCCCTTCAGCAAGGGCCGACATGGCGACGGAATAGTTACCAGCACCGTCCGCAGTAACCGTTGCCTTGAGAGTTGCGCCCGCATAAATCTTGACCGTAGAGTTTGCTTCCGCCAAGCCGCTCACGGTTGGAGTTGTGGTATTGGTAGGCGTCGTGATCGCATTCATCGTCGGAGCTGCCGGCCCCGAATTGTCCACGCGTATATTAAAGCCAGTAGAATCCACACCTTTGTTACCGGCTCCATCCGTGGCATTTGCTGAAAGAGTATAATCCCCATCAGAAAGAGCGGTCCCGAGGGTGTAGGTCCAAGTGGTTCCTGTAGCCACAACTGTGCCTCGAACTGTTCCGTTCACCTTGACTTCGATTGTGGCATTCGACTCAGATGTTCCCGATATGGTTCCTACGTTCGACACCTGGAAGTAGGCGGAGGGAGAAGTAATCGCCGGTGCGATAGGAGCGGTCGTATCGATGACAATCGCCTTCGCTTGTCCGATAGATCCCAAGGCCCCAGGGGCCACGAGCGTAAGAGTTGCATCGTTACCAGCGACATCGCGAATCGTACCAGTCGAACCTTTGGATAGAGAAGTCGTCGCTACATAATCGAGATCAGCGGAGGTATCACCCGTTTGAACCGTATAGTTGAAGATAAGGTTTTGGGATCCACTGCCTGAGCTATAGAGTACCGCTCGATCGGTGCTACCCGTTTCGAGGGTGAGTGTGACATCGCCTGGATTCAGGACAGTTACGTTCTCACTGAAAGTCACAGTGATGGGAATAAGCTCCCCTACTTTGTAGGTTCCGTTTGTCTTACTCGACGTCACCCCAGTAACGGTGGGAAGGCTTGTATCGATTGTGATACTCGTAGCTGAATTTGCCCCGAGCGAAGAGTTGTTTGCCGCATCCTGCGCTCTTACGCAGACCCAATAGGTAGTGTTAGTCAGACCCGTAAAGGTCGCGCTGAGAGCAGGCAGATTTATGGTTTGGTAAGATGTGCAGCCTGTCGAACAAGTTGAGTTCGCGCAGATTTGAGCATCATGTCGATTGAGATTTAAATCGGTGGCCCCGGACCAACTCGCCGTAAAGGAGGTCGAAGAACTGTAGGCACCGCTCGGCAGAATGGATGTAACGGCAGTCGGCGAAGTGGTATCGATTGTGTAGTTGCGATTCGATCCTAGAGAATTTGTTGCACCAGCTGAAGGAAGAGTTAAGACAGCCGCATTACCCGCAGCATCCTTAATTAGACCTGTTGAACCAAGTGTTAGTGAGTTAATCGCCTTATAATCAAGATCAGCTGCGGTATCACCTGCTTGAACAGTGTAATTAAACGTCAGCACCGACCCAGGACTACCCGAAGTATAAATGACTCGTTGATCAACTGCTCCTGTTTCAATATCAAGACCAATATCAGCTCCGTTGCTGACCGTTACCGCTTCCGAGAAAGTCACGGTCAGACCAATGACCGTTCCCGCTTTATAAAAACCATTCGTCGCAGTACCGTTGACGTTCAAGACAGTCGGCACCGAAGTGTCGATTGCCACAGTTCCCGTACTCGCAACCCAAGCAGACAGATGCCCAAGGCTATCGACACCTTGAGAGCAGGCGAAGTAGGTGCCGCCGTTACTTCCCGTGACGGTGGCCGGAGATGCAACGGATGTGGTCAAGCCTGTACAGCTTGAGCAATCATTCACGGTACAAAGTTTCACATTATGAGTCGTAAAGTGAGTGTCTGTTGAGGGTGTGAACGTGAAATTCACAGCGGCCGTTGTGCTTGTTGGGCTCGCGAAGGCGAGAGTTGATGGATCAGTGGGATTTACAGTATCGATGGCGACCGATCTAACGTTTGAAGCGACACTGTCGCGACCACCAAGGTCTGTGGCTTTGGCTGTGATGGAGTGTGTTCCGTCGATGAGGGTATTACTCGTCAAAGTCCACGCACCCGAGCCGTTCGCAGTCGTCGTGCCGATCGCTGTGCTACCCGAATAGATCGTGATACTAACATTAGGTTCTGAGGTCCCTGAGACAGTCGGAGTTGTACTCGTCGTTGGGGTCGTAATTGCACTGACCACAGGTGCTGTCGGCGCCGAGGTATCGACGGTCACAGTTCGAGTCGCTGATGCAGAGCTTATGTTACCCGCTGCGTCCGTTGAGCGAGCGTTTAGACCATAGACGCCATCACTCAGAGCTGTGCCAAGAGTTATACTCCAACTCGTGCCTACAGCTGTTGTCGTGCCTATGACAGTCGAACCATTTCGGAGTTCGATCTGAGCATTCGCTTCTGACGATCCACTGATTGTTGTGATCGCTGCAATAACGTATTGACCATCACTGTGCGAACCGATCGCCGGTGCAGCAGGAGCGGCCGTATCGATGACGATATTGCTTTGACCGCCTAGAGAATTGGCCGATGCAACTGTGGGAAGAGTAAGAGTCGCAGCATTACCCGCGAGGTCGTTGATTGCGCCTGTCGAGCCTTTGCTCAAGGAGCTGGCACTGAGATAGTCCAAGTCAGCTGACGAGTCGCCTGCGACGATTGTGTAGTCAAATCGAATTTGGTTTGGGGCAGGCTTACTATTGTAGACCGCCACGCGGTCCGTAGTTCCCGTTTCGAGTGTGAGACCGAGATCTCCACTGTTGACGACAGCTACGGCTTCGGAGAATTCAACTACGATCTGAATCGTCTGGGTCGCTCGATAGGAGCCGCTACCCGTGAGGGCAAAAACTCGCGAGACGGTAGGAAGTGTTGCATCAATCGTGACCTGAGTCGAAGAGTTTGCCCAAGCCGAGGCTTGCGCCACCTTATCGATAGCTTGAACACAAGCGTAGTAGGCTGTGCCGTCGAGCCCCACCGCAGTTCCGCTTAATCCCGTAACTGTCGTAACAGCGCCGCAACCACTCGCACAACTCGATACCGTACAGAGTTTTAGGTTATAAGAATCCGGGTTCGCTTCTGTACCGGCCGCCCATGTTACGGGGACTGAGGTACTTGTGGAATAAGGCTGGCTAAAGCCGACCGAGATAGGATTGCCGGGCGCTGTGGTATCGATCACAACATTGGCCTGGCCTGCGATGGAACTCCCCCCACCAAGTGGAGGCAGAGTTAAAGTCGCATTATTTCCGGCGCCATCTTTGATCGAACCGCCCGCGCCAAGGCTCATAGCGTTGACGCTTTGCACATCAAGGTCTGCTGCGGTATCACCAGCAAGGACTGTGTAGCGGAAGACTAGAGTGGAGGAGCCACTTCCGCTTTGATAGAGGGCATTTCGATCGGTCGTACCCGTTTCGAGCAGAAGTCTAAGATCGCCGGTATTCAATACGTTGACTGTTTCATTGAATACGATATTGATATCAACTGTATTGCCAGCCTTATAAAAAGCACTCCCACTGGCCGCATTGACGTTTGTGATCGTTGCGCCAGAGGCATCAATCAAAACGGTTGCTGCCGAGGCAGTCCACGCTGAGAAATGGCCCAAGGTATCTTCTGCCTGAACACAGGCGTAGTAGCTTTGACCATCCACACCAAGTTGAGTCGCAGTGGTTGCTGTCCCCGTGCTACTAGTCAGCGCTGTGCAGCTGCCGCTGCAGGTAGAAGCTGCGCAGAGCTTGGTATTGTACTGTTTAAGGTGGGCATCCGTACTCGCTGTCCAAGACAGGCTCATACTTGTACTGCTGCTTGGTGATCCATTCGGGAAAGTCACGACAGTCGGCACAGTTGGTGACGTCGTATCAATTGAGACAGGAACTGCCGTTGAAGCCGAACTGCTTCGATTGCCAGGGTCGCTTGCAACAGCGGTGATATTATAGTTGCCGTCACTCAGTGCTGTACTATTCAGGCTCCAGACACCCGTGCCATTGGCCGTTGTTGTTCCAACTGAGATGCCGTTGGCAAAGACTTCGATATTCATCAAAGGCTCTGAGGTACCAGCCACTGCTGGAGTCGAATCTAAGGTAGGGGTGCTAAGCGCGGAAACGGTAGGGGCAACCGGTGCCGAAGTATCGACTACGAAACTTACTGAGCTGCTCGCTGGGCTGACGTTACCCGCGAGATCTCTCGCTGTTGCCGATATCGTATAACTGCCATCGCTCAGAGGACTTGCGAGCGTGAGGGACCAGGTTCCGGCTGTTGCGTTACCAGAAGCAATGGTGGTACCGCCGCTCTTAACTTCGATGAAAGCGCCGCTCTCTGCCGTCGTTCCGCTCACAGTCGTAAGATTGCTTGTTAAATAGGCCGCAGATGCGGGAGTGCTAATTGCTGGAGCAGATGGAAGAGTCGTATCGATGATGATGATTTTGGAACCAGCCAGTGATTGCGCAGCTCCCAAGACAGGAAGAGTTAGGGTCGCGTTGTTTCCTGCAAGGTCTTTAATAGTGCCTGAGGCACCGAGACCAAGAGCGCTGATGCTCTGGTAGTCGAGATCGGGACTCGTGTCGCCGGCTTGGACTGTATAGGAGAAGACGAGCTTATTAACTGCAGCTTGACTGGAATACGTTGCCAGCCGATCTGTCGAACCTGTTTCCATGAGAAGATTGAGATTGGAAGCATTTGTGATTTGAATATCTTCAGAGAAAGTGACTTCAACGAGAATAATTTCTCCGGCCTTAAAACTGCCATCGGCATGAGATGAACCCACCGATGTCACGGTAGGAGCCGTTGTATCCACTCGGACTGAGTTAGTTGATGATACAAAAGCACTTTGGTGGCCACGACTATCTTCGCCTTGAACACAGGCAAAATAAGTGCTTCCATTGCTGCCGCTCAGGCTCGCAGGGCTCGTGATCGAACTGCTGGTGGATCCGCAGGAACTGCTGCAGTCGTTGCTCGAGCAGAGCTTGATATTATGAGTAAAAAAGTGCGCATCGCTACTCGCTGTAAAGTTGACTGTAAAGCTTGTACTGCCGCTCGTTGCTGTGGGAAAGCTAATCGCGGAAGGCAGACTCGGCGCTGTCGTATCGATAATAATATCGCTATCTGCTGCGAGGGATTGACCGCCGCCGAGTGCGGGTAAGTTTAGGATCGCCGGGTTACTGACACTGTCAACGATTGAACCCGTGCCTCCCAGGCTAAGGGCCGAAGTGGATTGGTAATCGAGGTCTTCCGAGACGTCAGTCGCAATAGGTAGGTAGCGGAAGCGAAGGGCTGTTGTGCCTGATCCACTGAGGTAGAGGGCCGAACGATCCGTGACACCCGTTTCAAGAAGAAGTCTTAGATCACCCCCGTTGGCAACAGTAACGGCTTCGCTAAAGTGCACATCGATCAAAATTGCTTCGCCAGCTTTGTATATACCATCGGCCGTAGGACTATCGACATGTGTGACGCCCGCTCCGGTCAGATCGAGGCTCACCGAAGTCGCCGAGGATACCCAGGCCGACGTGTTACCAAGTAGGTCAGCGGCCTGCACACAAGCGTAATAAACGCTTCCGTCGGTGCCGCTATGATTCACGGTCGTAGTGGTCGACGTTATTACGGATGAGCAAGAGCTGAGGCAGTTGTCTGCTGCACAAACCTTGGTATTGTAGTGATCGAGGCGAGTGTCGACACTTGCGGTCCAGGTAAACGGAATCGTTGTGGAACTGAGAATTGCCGCCGGAAATTCTACATTGGAAGGATTCGTAGGCAAGACGGCATCGACCACGATTTGCTTGTTGGCATTGAGGGAATTCGCAGCGCCGGGCGCAGGAAGTTGTAGAACGGCATTATTGAGAGCAGCATCGCGAATCGTCGCTGTCCCTAAGACAAGGGAGGCAGTGTCCACGTAAGAGAGGTCAACCGATTCATCGCCAGCAAGAATTGTGTAGGAGAAGGTCAGAACGCTACCAGGCGCTCCAGAAACATACGAGGCTTGGCGAGCCGTTCCACCAAGATTGAGGTTGAGCTTGATGTCAGAGCTAGTCGTAAGGGCGACAGATTCAGTAAAGGTCACTTGAATCGACAGCAATTGCCCTGCTTTATAGGCTCCATCTACTGTGCTTGAACTGACTCCGCTCACCGACGGGGCTTGATTATCAAGAGCGATACTTCCGCTGCTGGCTATCCAGTTCGATACGTTGCCGGACTGGTCTTCCGAGCGCACGCAGGCGTAGTAAGTTTGGTTGTTGCTTCCTGCAATTGTCACAGGCGAGCTACCGTTCACAGCGCTGGTACAGCCTGTGCTACAGTCATTCGCAGTACAGAGTTTCGCGGCATTTTGTTTGAAATGTGCGTCCGTTCCTGCCGTAAAACTAACCGGAACATTGAGCACGTTAGAATGAGAAGCCGGAACCGAAACGGCTGCAGGAACCAGAGGAACGGTGGTGTCCACCACGATCGCATTTTGTCCAGCCAGGGAATGACTGTCGCCAGTTGCAGGTAGACTCGTAACTGCAGAATGCCCGGAAAGATCGCTTATCGCAGCCGCTCCGACGCTCATGGCGTTGACGCTCGTGTAGTTCAAATCGTTAGAATTGTCGCCGCTCGCAACGAGCAATCGGAAGTGCAGACTTGTGCTGCCACTGCCCGATTGATAGATAGCTGAACGATTGGGGGCACCCAAGTTAAGGTCGAGTTCGAGACCTGTTCCGGCGACGAAGACGGGTTCGTTGTATTCGACGACGATGTCCAGTTGGTCGCCAGCTTTAACGTAGCCGCTGGAGAGTGGACTGTAGACTCTCGCCACAGTCGGAGCATTTAGATCGACAAGGAGAGACTGAGTACTGGCGATCCATGCACTCTTTTGCTCGAGGAGATCCACGCCCTGAACGCAGGCATAATATTGTCCTTCGCTGAGACCACTGAGGTTCATCGTGCTCCCGCTTACAGCGGTTTCAGCTGAACATCCCATAGTACAAGTCGAGTTACTGCAAAGTTTGAATCGGTGTTCGTCAAAATTTCGATCATAACTTGAGAGCCATGAGACAGTGCTACTTCCATTAAGACTCGCTGCAGCTGCGAATCCTACAGAAGCAGCTCCGGTCGGTGCCGTAGTATCGACTTTGAGGAAACTTGAGTCTTTTAAGCTTCCCGATCCTTCTGAGGGAAGAAGCGCGGGCAAATCTGTTCCACTTACGTCAACGATCTGTCCGATAAATGCAGATCCATTTTGCAGACGGAGGCTGTCTTTGCCCGCAGGAATTGTATAGCGGAAAATCAAAGTATCGGTCCCGCTACCGGAGAGATAGGAGGCCTTGTCTGTACCCTGATCAAAGATCAGTGGGAGAAACACATCTCCGTAGGCCGTGATGATGCCAGAGAACTTGGCTTCGAAATCAAGTATTTCGCCCTGACCGTAGAGACCATTGGGCTTGAGAGATTTCAGGCTAAGCAGAGATAGATTGGATTCGCTCAAGATGACTTCAATTTGGTCGCGAGCTGCGAGCTCACCTTTGAGAGCGCGCACGTAGAATTTCTTAACGTTGTTCGCATCACTGACATTGATGCTTATGTTATTCACCGGAGTTGTACCGAGTAGAATCGTTCTGGCTTCATCTGCAAATATTTCATAGGCATTGGCGCCAGCAACATGGTTCCAAGCGAGAGTAATCGTGCCATCGGAAAGTTGAGCGCTTGCGCCTTCCGGCTTGGCAAAGTCAGCTTCTATTAAAAAGGCTTTGGATTTGGCGAAGCCCTGACGGCGGCCCTTCTCACCAATCTCGAGAATATATCTCTTACCGGGCACGAGGAGCTGAGAGATGACGAAGTTGAACGAAGTCGTCGTGTCGAGAGGTTTGACCAGACTCTTCGGAGCTTTGCTTTGTGCGAGAGACTTGATTAAGACTAAGAGGACCGCCTTGCGGGAGGAAGACCGAGAGGTCGCTACAAGAGCTGATGAGGATTCCAAGCGTAAGGAGCAGGACTGCCCATAGCTGGCTCAGGTTTCTTTGCATGACTACCCCACAATCATTGATAACCCTTTCACGATCGGTAGTTATGAGAATTTGTTAACTGTTTAGTATTACTCAGAATGCACGGTCAGATTTGCTAGTCAATCCGGGTAATTAAATCAGGTTTATTCTATTTTTATCTGAGATATTGCAGGATTGAGCGTTTCCCAACGACGTATTTCGATCGCAATCCTTGATTGTTAGAATGACTCGGAGGTCATTTGGGGAATGGGAGGGTGGATTAAGAATGATGCCTTCATCTGATGGGGTTGTTAGTCTTGACGCAGCCAACTGGTGGGAATTTTAGGTTTTTTGTTGTTTGGGGGAAAGGATTCTGTTAACTGTGATTTTCTGCGTTTTTCTTAAGGGCCCATAGCTCAGTTGGTTAGAGCAGCGGTCTCATAAACCGTTGGTCCCCCGTTCAAGTCGGGGTGGGCCCACCAAACCCCACTGTAGGGGTAACTCTTCGATGATCTATCTAATTACTCACTACTCATTCCTAATTTCTAATTTCCAGTTACTTAGATTTTCCTGCGTTCTTGCGCGGAGGGAAGATATTAGAAATTAGTAATTAGTAACCCAAATCCCAAAAACTTAATTCCAAACCCGTTTTCTCATTCCGATTGTCGTCGCTTTTGGCGGAACGAAATCGAAGAGGGTCGCCTTGCGTTTAAATTCTGGGCGCTTCTATCCCCCT
>SEDW01000590.1 GCA_004193325.1 Pseudomonadota bacterium
TTACGAACGAGTTCGGTGGCGCGATCAAAGGGTTTTTCTTTTTCTTCGACGGCCCGCGTCTCGGCTGGATCACCGATCTTCAAGCGATAGAAGACGAAGCTGTCGACCTTACGTTTACCCAAGTGTTCTTCCAGAGAAACGACCACAGTCCTGCCTGGCTTGAGGCGAGGCGCCATCTCTTTAAAGCTTAAATGCATGGCTTCATAGAGAACCGAGCGATCGGCAAAGACCGTTGTCTGACCGAGCAGTCCACTCTCAAAGACAAGAGATAGATTCGATTCTTTCTTAAACTCACGCAGTACATCCTCGATCAGATCGCGAATGTCGTGGATAGCGAGCGGAGCCATGTAGTCTTCACTCGAAGTCGGCAGAAGGAAGGAAACTGTAGTCGACTGGTTCTTCTCAAATCCGAGCTTGAGTTGACCGTTCATACCATAGATAGCATCACGAACGACGTCCATTCCGAGGCCACGCCCGGAGATTTCCGTAACAGTCGTAGCCGTGGAGACACCGACGTTAAAGAGCAGAGGGACAATGTCCTCATCGCTCATCACGCGTGCCTGATCTTCTTTTAAAATCCCAAGTTCGACCGCACGGGTTCGAACCTTCTCCACATCGATACCACGGCCATCATCTTTGAGAATGACTTCGACCATACCGTTGCGTTCATGAGTAGCGATCGTAATCGTACCTTTGCGCGGTTTACCAAGCTTCTCCCGCTCATCAGGAAACTCAATACCATGGTCAATCGCGTTTCGCATACAGTGGAGCAGAATATCGTTCACCCTCGTAAGGATCAACGAATCGAAGTGATGAAATTCGATCTCAGTCAAGAGTACAACCTCTTTGCCGAGTTCCCCGAGTTGCGATCCGTGGTGTTGAGGATCTCCTTACGTAAACTCGCATAAGAATAGACTTCCTCACTGATCGACTGCATACGAAGCGTCAATTCCTGGAGTGTGTTGGGATTGATCTTGATCTTGCCCTGACGCAGATCATCGAGGTAGGTCTCCACATGGTGGGCCACATCCTGAATACTGTCGAGCTTGAAGAGGCGGGCGTTAGCCTTGATAGTATGGACCGCCCGGAAGAGCCTGGAGGCATGCTCACGAGCGGCTTCCGGAGTCGATGTTTTAAGCTGTTTCAAATCATTTCGAATGTCTTCGAAAAGACGCCGGGTCTCGCCCATGAAGAGTTCAAAGAGAGAGTCGGAGACCTGAAGGAGTGCAAAAAACTTTTCCATTTCCTTACGCTGAGCATTGGCCTGCTCCTCGCGTTGCTTGATCTCAGAGATATCCTGCATGATCAGGCGGACATTCGCGAGCAAGCCCTCTTCAAACTGAGGAACATAGCTAAGGCGAACATAGTGTCCATGAGAGACTTTAAGCTGCGCTTCGCGAGGCAATCCCAGCGACGTCACGTGCCACTGCAATTGATCCATGCCAAAGGCCAGACGAAGATGAAATTTAAGGAGATCGATATCTTTGTTGGAAAGACTCGTGACCGAGCGAAGGAGTTCGCCCAATTCTTTTCTTTCCCACATTCGCCAGCTACCCATGGCAGCTGGAATGGTTTTGGTTTCGAGGCGATATTCAAGCTCAGGCCCGACCGACACGACTGCAAACTGCAGCTGATCGACGACGAACTTTTGCAGCTCTTCGCTCGAGATACTCGGCACTTCTGGAATTTCTTCCGGGGCTCGGTACTGATCGAGTTTATATTCCCAGATGCTTTTGCTAACGACGACCAGCATGATGAAGCTGATTACGAGGCCTATAGCCTTGACAGCGTTTGATGCCGGGACGGAAATCCAGAACGCAGCAAGCACAGAATTCGTAGCCAAAACTCCACTGAGGAATTTTAGACTCGAGGGCGCTCGTGTTGTTCGTTTCTTTTCTGTCATCACCAGCCAAGCTGAAATTATTACCTGTCCATCAGGGTTTCGGCTTAAATGGTAAATTCATTGAGAAAAGCTTTAGATCGAGGAATGAGCGCCGGCTCTACCAGCAAGACTCCACTTGGGAAAATTCGAGGTTTTGAGAACTTTGCCAAATGTTCTGTTTGTCCGAATCGAAACAAACAAAGCTCCGGCCCTCCTTGTCACTCCCCGAGCTGGCCTCGATCCGGTAGTGATCGCCCACCGTTTCTTTGAGGATGCGATAGGCGTAACGGGGAATGGCTGCCCCTTCGCGATGACAGCCTGAAATATAGAAGCCAACTTCAGCAGCCGCCTCGGGCTGAGCACAATTGTCGACGCCGTTCAGCATCGCACCGTAAGGCTCGTCCCAGTAGACAAAGTCCTTTTTTTCCAGCTTATAGACGCGCTCGAGAGTGTGCACATGGCTGATCATCAGTTTAGCTTCAGCCTGAAGACCATTCTGATAAAGCTGATGAAAGGCGACATACATCAGCAAAACACCGACAGCAATGCAGCCGGTGAGCATCGTTAGCAAGCGAGCCTTGTGCCCCATAGGTCCCCAAAAATTGCATCGAGTGGAGAACCGCCTAATTTTTAGACGTCAAAGCGGCTGTAAATGCTTCAATTGTATCATGCAATCAGCATCTTCGAGGCTTGACTTTGTACGGTCCGACCACATATTGACTATGGAGAATTAGGACTTGAGCGTCAAAGGGGCTTAAACGTGGAAAACTATTACGATTTACTTGGTGTCGCCAAGACCGCAAGCGAAGCCGAAATCAAAAAAGCCTATCGCAAATTGGCCATGCAATACCACCCTGACCGTAATCCCGACGATAAATCGGCAGAAGAGAAATTTAAAAAGATTAACGAAGCCTACGCCGTACTATCGGACGCTGACAAAAAACGTCAGTACGATACGGTTGGCGATTCGCGCTTTCATCAACAATACAGTTCTGAAGACATCTTCCGTGGCACTGACTTTTCCTCGATCTTCGATGAAATGGGCCTCGGTGGTCGCAACAGCTTCTTTTCCAGCTTTTTTGGTGGAGCAGGCGGAGGCGGCCCTCGCGGCGGTGGCGGATTCGGTCAACAGGGTCCGGCCAAAGGTCAGGATGTTGAATTTCCGACGACAATCGGCTTTCTCGATGCGTTCAACGGCGTGGAAAAACCCATTTCGTTTAAACTCACCGATGGTACCGAGCGTGAGATGACGGTCAAGATTCCAAAGGGTGTGAAGTCTGGCTCCAAACTTCGTGTGAGTGGCCGAGGCGCCCCTTCACGCAGCGGTGGACAGCCGGGTGATCTCTTCATTATCGTCAACGT
>SEDW01000591.1 GCA_004193325.1 Pseudomonadota bacterium
GCTTACGTCACGCGCGCTTCGAGCGGCAATTTCGACAATAATCCGAACATCTACAAAATCCTCGAACTGCGTACCGAGCAGGCCAAACTCCTTGGCTACAAGAGCTACGCCGAACTCAGTCTCGCCACGAAGATGGCTGACAACGTGGAAGAAGTGGACAAGCTGCTCTCCGACCTCGCCGGAGCCTCCACTCAGAAAGCTCACGAAGAAATTAAGAGTCTCACAGCGTTCGCTAACAAGATTGGGCTAGTCGGCAAGATTCAAAACTGGGACACCCAGTTCTATCTTGAGAAGTTGCGTCAGGAAAAATTTGATTTCAGTGACGATGAACTTCGCCCTTACTTTCCTCTTCCTAGAGTGCTTGAGGGCCTTTTCTCCCTTTTGAATCAGCTCTTCAGCATCAAGGTCGTGGAGAGTCCGACCCCAGTTCAAAAATGGAACGACGACGTTCTCTATTATGATGTGCTCAATGAGAAGTCGGAAAAGATCGCTGGATTCTTTCTCGATCCGTATGCAAGGCCAGGAGAAAAACGCGGCGGGGCCTGGATGGATACCTGTCTTGATCGCGGCAATTTTCAAGGGAAGAAGGTCTTTCCGATTGCCTACCTCGTTTGCAACGGCACCCCACCCGTTGGCGACACACCCTCACTCCTCAGTTTCGATGAAGTCGAGACTCTCTTCCATGAATTTGGCCATGGGCTTCAGCATATGCTGACTCAAGTCGATGTGCTGGAAGCTTCCGGCATCAACGGCATAGAGTGGGACGCTGTCGAACTTCCCAGCCAGTTCATGGAAAATTGGTGTTATCAGAAAAATGTCGTGAAAAGTCTGACGAAGCATATTCATACGGGCAAAAGCTTGCCGGATGATCTCTTCGAGAAGATTTCCAAAGCAAAGACTTTTAACGCTGCAAACTTTATGGTTCGCCAGTTGCACTTCGCCATGACCGACATTGAACTGCACCACCGTTTCAAGCCTGAGTCGGGAGAAAAAGTTGAGGCTTTGAATCGCCGCATTTCAGGCAAGGTTGCAGCCCTTCAGCCGATCGAGGAAGACCGTTTCCTCTGCTCGTTCGAGCACATTTTTTCGGGTGGATATTCAGCCGGATATTATAGCTACAAATGGGCCGAAGTCTTGAGCGCTGACGCCTTTGAACGTTTTGAGGAGGAAGGTCTAGACGACAAAAACATCGCCCGCGTCGGAGCCAATTTCCGCGATACTGTACTGGCCTTGGGTGGCAGTCAGCATCCGATGGAAGTCTTCGTCAAGTTTCGCGGTCGCAAGCCGGACCCGACTGCTCTTTTAAAACACAACGACCTTCGTTGATTGGCCTCCCTTAGAGCTACGTCTCTAAGGGATGTCTTGCATCTTACCGTAACACTCTTTAGAATATGTCTATGAAAATTAGGAGTTTAATTCATGACAGCAGGAATCATTCAAGGTCTTGCCGCCGTTATCAATTTTTTTCTGAGCGCGGTGCAACTCTTGGTGTTCGCTTCCATCATCGTGAGCTGGGTCGGTGACCGCAGCAATCAGATCGTGGTCATGATCATCAATATAACAGAGCCTATGTATCGCCCGCTTCGCCGCCTGACCCGTAATATTCCTGGTCCTTTCGATTGGGCCCCTATGATCGTTCTCGCTCTTGTCATCTTCGCTCAAATAGCAATTGTGAAGCCCCTCATGGCCTACGGCGATCGTCTCATGACAGCCGAAATCCAAGCTCCCTGATCCTGCGCTTTGAGTGAAGTCCAATAACGCAAGCTGATTCAGGTACCCAAGGCCTGAATCAGCCTTATTCGAGGACCTCTTGATGTGGAAAAAAACAGCCCCCTTAGTTTTTCCATTGCTTGGAGTTCTGCTTTTCGGAAGCGCGTTGGCATTGACCAATCCGAGTCGTGTCGACAAACTCACTAAGAGTTATGATCTCTACGCAGCCCCGCCCCTCGCTCACATGAACCCAAAATTCCTCACCGCATTCATGCTGGGACAAAAAGCGATCTATGACGACTTCATTTCCATTTGGCTTCTCCAGAGTCTGATGCAGAAGGATTCCGCCCGCGATCCAGAGAAGTTGATGGAACAGATCCGTAGCGTGATCAAGCATCAACCCAAGCTGGAAACGACTTACATGCTTTCCTGCTTTGTTATGCTCAAAGATCTAAACTCCCCACAGTATTGTCAGGAAATCAATCTTCAGGGATTGAAAGCATTTCCGATGAGCTGGCGCCTTTTAATGACTCAGGCTTTTGTCGAGTACTCGGCCATGAATCACCCCGCGCAGGCAGCCAGTTTTTTTATGATGGCGGCTCAGCGTGAAAACGCTCCAGTCTACGTGAAAAAAGCCGCTGAAAAGCTGGTAAACACTCGCGAACTGACCGATGACGACATTGCCAAAAGCCTTGAACTCATCGGCCAGAACGAAGGCAAAACTCAGTTTTTGGATCTTTTGAAGACGATTGATAAAAACAAAAAACCCGCTCCTGTTACTCCCTAATTGAGGAAATGACTATGGTAACGATGCCTGGAATTCTCGAGATTAAAAATCTTAAGAAGGTCTACGATAGGGATCTTTTTAAGAAGAAACAAACTGTTGTCGACAACATGAGCTGCTCCTTCATCGAAGGACAATGCACCGCACTCATGGGGCACAACGGAGCGGGCAAGACCACCACAATCCGCATGATCTTTGGCTTGATCAC
>SEDW01000047.1 GCA_004193325.1 Pseudomonadota bacterium
GTGGTTGGCTGCTGTGGTTTTTGTTTGGTACAGGCACCGATCGCGAAGCTGCTGCAAAGGATGAGTGCTGGGACGATAGATCTTTTCATGTAGGGCCTCTTTGGTCGGTGGAGTTTGGGGACGTGGTAGGTAAAGCAAGAGGTGTGCTTGGCAACGACTTATGTAATCCATTGTAACGATTCAGAAATACAAAGGCGCCATAAGGCCGCGCACTCTTGCTGAGACAGTTTAAAGGTTGAGTGAAGCCTACTATGGACAGACCTCAATGAGGTAGGTGGGTGATTTCACCAGTCCCCCTCTAGCCGATAGAAATTTCAAGCCGGTAATCAGACCCCGATGAAAAGTTTTGATAAAGTATACAAAACTACCAAGCGAGGCGCTCGAATGCTCAATTTCCAGACGAAAAAAACTTTCGTATATTCGTTAGGTCTCATCTTGTGTGTGATGATTAGTTCGTGCCGAAGTATAAATTCTCGGCAAACCACGCCTGATGAACAAATAATAGGAAACGAAAGATCTGGGCACAGCCTCCTGGAAATACCTAAAAATCAAACCTATCTCCCGAAGTTTGGTGAATATGTGACGGTTAATTTTCGAATCATCTCGAAAGACTCCGCAGGCAATGCAATCGCGCCCAAAATGAGAGATATCATCGTAAATGGTGGATCATACAGGAATGAGAAGTGCAACTCGGAAAGCTGCTCAATTGAAGTCCTCTACAGTGAAAGTGCTCTGAGCCCCGTGTTAAGTTTTGAACTTTCAAATGACCCAACCATCATACAACATGGCTACATTGTCCCTGCAGAAGAAGAGTTCACTGTGCTTAAGAACACACAGTCGATCCCCTCTGGAAAAAGTCACATTATCCTAACGCCGGGAAGTGACTATCGCTCCTCCTGGAATCGACCACTTGCTTCGGTTGTAGTCAAATCTACAAAAGGTTTTAACATCCCGCCTAAATTTGACTGTTCCCCTCAAGCGTGCATTGCGGATATAGATATTGAATTAACAGATAAAGCGAGCTTTACCTGGAAGACCCCATCGTCCACAAACAATTCTCAATTACATAGTCTTGAGATTAATGTTGTTAGAGCCTCTATTTCGGCGCTCAAAACAGAAGCAGTAATCGATGGTAAAGGCACCGTTGTGAAATGGATTCCCGGACTTGACTATCTGTCTGAATTCGGGACACTTGCCTCTGCGGTAGAATTCTTAAATGAAAATCCTCTCGTAAAATTAACAGCAACGGATTGTGATGTTAAAGGGGTTTGCCAAGCGAAAATCGATTTATACGGAAATGACCAGTTCACGGTCTTACGCTACAGAATGACTCGCGGCAGCGAGAGAAGCGGAATTCAAACTCTGAAACTCAGCCACCAAGTTCAGGTCAGAACTGAGCCGATCGCCATATACTCTGGTGTATCCGACTGGCAGCCAATCCGAATTTCTTCAGGAAAGCTTAAAGATTATTATGACCAGTCAAATGGTAAGGCTGTTAGCATCTCTATCACAGCGGCTCAACATATTGAGTTCAATCCGCCACTAGCTGAGAATACAAAAGACTCACTTTTTAGATGTGATGAATTCGGCGCTTGTACGGCACTCCTAAAATATAAAAAAATGTTCATTCGCGATAACCCAGAAATTCAGTTCACTATCAAAACAACCAAAGGAACGAGCCCTGAAGTGACAAGGCGAATTTACGAAAAAGAAGATCAATTTATCTTTAACAAGAAAAACCTTGTCATCCTAGGAAAGTCAGACGGTCAGGAAAAACAAACTTTTAGTATCACTTTGGGTCACAATCAACCAGATGGCTATCAATCCTACATGCCTGCCAAACGTCTCGGAATATCGAAACAAGAAACCACTGAAATAACGACGCAAGTCGAAGTGATTGACGATGTTGAGACAGTGAAATGCGAAAATAACGGGGACTGCAAACTCGAAGGGAAATTTTTACCGATTGAAGGTTACAAGACCATTGGACTCAGCTTAATAAACGAAAAAAAGAAGAGCGAAAAAGAATTCATACGTTTTATTAACGAAGAAGATTCAGCGTTTATCCACATGCCTCGCACGGGATCATCAGATGAAACCGACTTGTCACCTGGACAAGATATATTTATTTATCGCATCAAACGTAATGATACTAATGGGTACGAAGGTAAAAACCCAGCAAAATACATTCGGATTTCAAAACTAAGAGACTTAAAAATATTAGAAGCAAATCCGGCTAACAATGATATTAATAGCCCAGAGTACGAAATTGCTTGTGATATAGACGGCGACTGCAGTGTTCATTTCCAATCGCTCGGTTTAGCCCCTAGCTTTCATTATTTTCTGAAAGACGATGGGAAAGGAAAGAGCGAAACAAATAATCGCTCACTTAAAATGCCAGTACCATTTGCAAGTTCTATCCAAGAAATGATACCCGACGGTCAAACAGAAATTGAACTTCACCTTGGTTCTGATGGCGGAATTAACAGAGTTGAATTCCTGGATTCAGATATAAGTCCCAAGGGATATCTTTGTACAGGCAATTGTTACGGGACAGTCAAACTGTCTAAGCCACTCATTGGCGACGAAATCTTGAATATTTCGTATGTTAAATATCTAGGCGGAATTCGATCAAATGTCGGAAATATTGAGCTAAAAGCTGGGCCGACTATCAAATTGAACCCAGGAACGATTCTAGAGTCCAAAAATTTGGAAAAAGATATATATCAGATCGTTTTAAAATCTACAGACCTTTGGAGCTCCAAAAACGCGAACTGGAGCTTTAACCATAAAATTTGGATAACAGCGCCATCGGGAGTTGAAATTCTGAAGACAGACTGTAGCGGTGAAACTTCGACTTGTACCTACAAAGTGAAATTTTCTTTCGAAGAGTCAACTAAAACATTGGACTTCAAGACCGCCACCGTTGGGTTCTCGAACCTCTTTTTCCTCGAGAGTCCTTTCAAAGTCATATTTAAAAAAGTTATTAATTAATTCGGATACATAATGAAAAAGAGAAGACATATTGCGATCTACCTCTGCACCATACTCGTTCTCCTGAATCAAAGTTGCAGCTCTATCAATAATAGGCTGGATGACAACGTACTCAACTGCGGTGCCGAGTTTGACAAGAAAACAGACTACTTCATTGTTATGGCGCCAGATGGCCGCCGCTTAAACAAAAATGAATTAGAAATAATTGATTTAGAAAGTGGAAAGAAATACAGCAACCTATCGAGCAGGGGATGTGTAAGTACACCCTTAAAAGGTCAATTTCTAATCCATAGTAAGATCGGAAACTGGTCACAAGTTATCAATGCTGAATCCACCATAACCGGCGGAGTCGTTAATCTTTACGACTTCAGCGGAGAACATATTACGGTCGCTTGTAACAAAGACAAGCCGACAACCGTCAGTAACGACCTCCAGCTCAATTCAATCCTCATCAGCAATGTCGCAGATTCGCTAAAAAAATCTTTTCAGATCGATTTAGACATAACGGATAGGAACAAAACCTTCAGATCTCAAAGAACCATACCTTTTGCCGAGCTAACGGACGAGTTCAAGCCTTTTTATAAGGATTTCAAAGAAGGTTTGTTTGACCTAAAGATTACCATTAAAAATCTTGCTCAGAACAAATCTGAGTCAGTGACCATTTGCCCTTTTCTCATCGATCAAACCCCTCCGGAAGCTGTTTTCAGCGTAAATCAACGAGAAGTCACTCAAAAGACGAAAATACATTCGGCAAAACAAGTGGCGCTGATCACCCCCAATGACGAAATAAGTTTTATTTCGAATGACAGGGACACTAAGACCGTAACCTACTGCCTTAGAAATCTTGATGATAATTTCGAGGAAAGAGATTCAGTCAAAAGCAAAGATTTTGAAAACCTTGCATTTTCTTTAAGTTGTGAAGGTGAACGAACAATCCAGTCAGCTCTGAATTCGCCGATCCCGCTTCCTTCAAAACAAGGAATTTGGTCGATTAGGTACTATGCTAACGACCAACTCGGAAATCAATCAGTCGTAAGGAATCAAATATTTCATTTAAATCATAAAGAAACCCTAGATTTTATTAACCAAACAGCTTTAGTCTCAGTGAAAAATGCGCTCTATGAAAGAGAAACGTTGCGGGCGACCTCAGAATCATTGAAGGCCTACAAACTTTTCAAAACACTACCCACTCGCTTTGAGCGTCAGAGTGCATCTCCGTCAGTTCTTGCCGGCTTATTAGAAGTGACGAAGAAGAATGCAATCGATTTAAATCGTGAAAAGAAAACATCGGACATTTATCTTTTCAAAGTTACACCTGACGGTAAAAGAATTGTTGGACTGCACGAAAACGGCTCAATAGGAATCTGGGATAATCGGTCGATGAAACTTATCAAATCGTTTGGAGAGGTCTGGGGAACTGGTACCGCAATTGCTTTATCTAATGATGAATCAAAGATTTTTATTCTCACTCATGCCTCAACTTTAGCGGTATGGGACCTCGAACGAGGCAAAGTGATAAATTCGATAGACGATATGCTTCCAGGTGCCGTTGCAATGATGTTGAGCCATGATGAAAAAAAGTTGGTTCTAGGAACATTCAATGGATTAATACAGATTAGAGATGCGGAAAGTTTAAAGGTCATTAAGGACGTGAATGAAGATTTTAACTCCCAAACAGGTATGAAGCGTATCTCGTCAATCGATATTGACTCTAACGATGAAAGGTTTGCCGTTTCAAGTCGAAGTACTGGTGAAATTAAGCTCTTCAGTTTAAATGACGGTTCGTTAATCAAATCATTTGTGGGGCATTCGAGTGGTGTTGATTACATAAAGTTCAGCCATGACGGTAGATCAATATTTTCAGTATCAACCGACAACACTGCTCGTAAATGGGATATTCAATCAGGCAAGGAAATTCATCAAGTGACTTCAAGCTTCACAAGCAGCTTGGATGATGAGCCTAATGCTAATATTTTCACTCAATCGTCAGAGACCGATACAAATCTCATACCTGTTTCTCTTTCGCCCGACGAAAAAAGTTTCGTACTTGGAATGGGAAAAGGTCGTGTGGACGTTATCGACATAGAATCTGGCGGAATAACTCTTTCCTACGAAAGTGGTCATCGTGCTATTCAAAATGTCGAAGTCGGCGCCGATGGCCGAACGATCTATGCGAAGCCCAATTCGAACCATATTTTAAAACTTAGTCTACAGCGCAATCTATCCGAGCGCGTGATGAGACCCTCCACACCTGACAAACTGGAGTCAGTAGCTATAAATGTAAGACCCAATGGAGAAATAAATTATTATAATTCTAGCGGAATCTTTCGAACTTGGTCACCAAACGGAAGTCTTCTTAAGGAATCAGAAATAAATCTAACTGTTTCACACGACAACGTTCTACTATCACCAGACTCTAGTAAAATTATGTCCAATTCAATGCTTGGGATCGAGATATTTGACTACTTCAAACAATCAATGATCATTCGATTTAAGCCGCCCACGACAGACTACGCTTTTGCCCCAGACTCTAGATCATTTGTAACATTCGACGGTACTAAGATGAATGTGAGGAATGCTGAGACTGGCGAAATGCTAAGAGCGGTTGAGACGACTACCGAGCCGTTGTACACATCTTTTAGCCCCGACGGGAAATCAATCTTAGTTGTCACTAAAAATACCGTCGACCTCTATGACACTAAGAGCTTGATCCTTCTCCATCAATACAGCAATATCCAAGATTCTTATCCAATCAGGGCGAGTGTAAGCGACAATGCGTCCAGGGTCATTGGAGGTGGTGATTCGGCATCGATATGGGATCTAGATTCCGAACGTCTACTTGTTCGGTTTAACGATGAGGAAGAGGGTTTCTACAGAGCATCGTTCAGCAAAGATACAACGACTGTAGTGACTTTAGGCAAGAAATCCACCATTAAAATTTGGAATGCGACAACCGGAGACTTACTTACAACTCTTTTTAAACTAGATCGCACCCCCAAAGACAGCAAAGGCTTCGGTCCTTCACTCTTGGCCGCTTTTGAATTAAGTACCGATGGCAAAACTATAGCTTATGCAGATGTGCAAGGAACAGTAAAGGTATTTGATTTTGACATCGAATCATTAAGGTCGAAATTGTGTGAACGGGTAAAAGATTACGTCGAGGAAGGGTTATGTCAGTAAGTGATTAAATCCGTTTAAAAATAATTAGCTGTCAAGTGTATAGACATCTCCAAAACAGGTTAAATTATTGAAATGATAAGTGATGGTCTTGTGGCCCGAACTTGCAATACTTCAATCAGTTAAACGTTGGAGGTGACTTTTGAAGCTGAAGAAGATGGTTATCGTTGCTGCACTTACCGTTCCTACTCTTGGTGCCTGTGGCAAAGCTGATTCTACTCAGTCGTCTGCCGTCAAAGGCGATGATTCTTCAAAAGATAAAAAGACTGTATTTAACCTCGCCGAATATCTTCAGACTTCCGATTATAACGAAACCGACAAGCTTAGCGAATTCTTGAAAACTGGAGATATCATCTTCGGCGATCTTAATAAAATTGGTATAAGAAGTAACGTTAAAGTCGAAACTTCAGGAAAGACACGCCTTACTCCAAGCGGCAACAGGAATATCACAGGAACCTACTTTCTAAATGGTTCAGTCTATCCCCGTGGAGTGAAAATGCCAGATGGAACAGTTATTAGTTCCAACGGAATCAAGACAAAAGATGGTATTTTTTACAAAAACATCTTCAAAGAAGATCCTAAGGATCCTAGCAATCTCACAGACGAAGAAACTAAAGAGCTTGAGTATTCAATAATCGATGTGCAAGCAAAAGCCGGGTTTGATTATGAGGGGATCGAGGGTCATTTCCGGTTTTTAGGAGACGATAAATATCCTCCAATCAGCTATAAAACTGAATACCATTTTAAACAAATGCGTGACCTGTCGCTTAGCTACCCGCTTTTTCCCGGAGCTGTAGTCAAAGCAAGCATCGGTGGGGAAATTGAGTTTACCGCTAAAGTTAAGCGACGAAATGATGATGCGATTACTCTTCAATTTGTGCCCGAGATGGCTATAACTTCGAAAATCGAGCCTCGAATTAAAGCATATATTGCTTCTATCGGCGTCGAAGGTGAACTTAAACTCATCGAAACCAAAGTCAGCACAAGTGCAAGCGTGTCCTATTTACCCGACGAAGATTTTACATACGGCGATATTTCGATGGACGCCACTTCAATAAAAGCGCTAGACGGAAAAGTTTCTGTTTTCACGAAGATCGGGTTTAATACCCTGCTAGAAAACATACTCGACACCGTTTTGCCTGTAAATTCTGTTAAACTGTGGCAGAAAATATCATCATTTCTGAATATTGATCTCGACAAGACTTGGAAATACACAGTTTGGGATCCAGCACCAGTTCTCACAGGGAGCATTCCGGCCCGAGGAGTGTTTTTCACAAGCGACACTAAAGGCATGAGCTCAGATGATTGTCGTGCAATTCGTGACCAAGTTTATGCGGCTGGAGACGTCATGGAGAAAGCCTCCAAAAAAGGTGACAAATTCGATATGGACATCGCTTATACTGCCCAAGCCAACCTCGCAAAAACCGCACTCTTCCTAAACAGCAAATGCGGAAAATAATCCAAGACCCCCAAGGCCTCCCCACGGCGGGAGGCCTTTTCTATTCCCAAACCCCACTCCCTCATACTCACAAACCCACCCCCAAATTCCTACACTGCATGCCCAAAGCTTCACCGTCCCCATCTCTTCCCACCCCTTGGAACGCAGTCATAGCTCGATTCTTCCTCGTTCCCCCAAAACCACATCCCAAAAATCCCCGAGCACGCTTATTGCTCTATTCCTTTGACTCCTACTCAATCCCGAAAAAGGAATTCGCCATGAAAAAATATATAAGCGCAGCCCTCCTCAGCTTCACCTTCGCCGCAATGCCCCTAATCGCGGACGTGTCGCCCTCAATCAACATTCCTACTGGCGGAGGCGCGGTCCAGGCCACTCCTCCTGACAACGGCCCAATTAAAGCCGTTCCGAAGGCTGAGCGCCAAGCAGCCAAGGCCAACAAACGCGCGAATATGGAAACCTGTAAAGCCGACCTAAGCGCAGGCACCAACGGCGCGAAGAGCACCGTTGCTTCGAACCTCTGCACCGACCAAGGCCTCCCGCGCCGAGGGAATACGGTGCCGGCCCAAGATGCAAACATTCCTGTGAACCCCAACGTCGAAGTGAATTCGATCGGTGGCCGTTAAACGTCGGGGGGCTAACGCATAGCCCCCACTTCTAAACATCTCAGCTATCTCCTGAGAATCGCTCTCATCTTTTTCCATTTATGCCGTCTTTCAAACAATCCCAAAACCGCTGTCCTAAACTACTAGAATCCGAGGCAAGAACTCAGTTTTGCTAACGTTTTCCCAATTGTTGCCGAATGAATCCATTCGCTTTCGCGTTTTATGGCGTCAGTGAGTAGAGTTTCGGACAAGAGGGAGTCGATCGATGAAGAAATCTTACCTGGCCATGCTCTTCGCAGGCGGTCTCGCAGGGACCCTTCAAGCAGCAGACATGCTGGCCCTGAGACAAGCTGAGAAGGTCTCCATGACCCTCACAGGCAGGCCTCTTCCTGATGCGATGCGGAAAGACTACCTCGCCGGCAAAATTAAAATAGATGACATTGCCGACTCCTTAAGCAAAGACCCACAGTTCATTGAATACTTCGCTCAATACTGGGCTCGGACGATGGGCTTTCAAGTCCCCTTCCAAGCCTACGATTTGCGTATTGCCAAGGGCAACGAGAGCCTCGATGGCGTCAACTTTCGTCGCTACTCTGAACTCTTCAGTGCAAAAGATGCGGCAAACTACGATGTAAAACGTCTGACCGATCTCAACAAGAACATGGCCGGCCCGATGCAAGTCGTCGTCAAATTCTGTGATGACGCGCCAATGGCTTTTTTCTCGTCGAATCCTGAAGCAACCAAATTCGTTTTGAACGCCGCGAATAACGGCATTGGTCCAGACGGTAATCCCGTCCTCGAGGGCACTCGCGAACTTTGGCGACAACTCCTCCCCGTCTACGAACGCGGAGAAATGGAATGCGATAACGTAGCCCTCAAAACCGTCACGCCCTGGTGGGATCCCGACACCGAAGTCAATTCCCGTTATGCTAAAGGCACCCCTTACAAAGCTCCTCCGCTCGTCCTCGAACGCTGCGGCGCAAACCTCGATCTCTGCAACTCCACAGCTGCTCGCGACAAAGACGTTTTCATGGATATCCTGAACGTCGACATGATGATGGAACCCTCCTACATCATCGCTCACACCGTTGCCGAAGACCGTCCCTATTCGGATATCGTCATGGGCACCGACACGATCATGACTGGTGTTTACGGAACATTCATGGCGAGAATGGGCACAAAATTCTGGGATAACTTTCCGGGCGGCGCCTATGATGATGCCAAGACTCACGCGATCTTTGTCAGCCCTAATGCAGCCGATCACAAACACTACCGCATCAAACGCAATGCAAATCACGCCGGTGTCCTCACGACACCCGCTTATCAACTCCTGACCAACGGTCGCCGCGCAAAGGCCAACAGGGCCTATGAAACTCTTCTCTGTAAGAAGTTCTCGGTACCCGACGGCGCTCAGGCAGATCCAACTGATGCCAACCCGGATTTGACGAAGCGTGCTTACTGCACCTTCTGTCATAAATCCCTTGAACCCATGGCCGCCTTCTTCAACCGCTGGCCGACCACAGGGGTGCGTAACTATCTCTACGACACAGACCCTACGATCAATGACACGGGACGTTTCAATGGGCAGGAAGGCAAAGGCGCCAATGCCTTTGGCAAAATCATCGCGGAGAATGAAACCTTCGGTGAATGTGCAGTGAAGAGAGCCTTTGAATTTGTGAATGGCCGCCCGATGAGCATTCTCGAGAGGGACAACAAGCTCGCAGCCTACGTCACCCAGTTCAAGAGCTCATCGATGAATCTTCGTCAGGTCATCCGAGCCATGGTTCTTACTCCAGAATTCCTAACACCGAAGGGAGAATAACGATGAAGACCAAGACCAACATTCTCCTCTTCGCAGCTTTCAGTATCGCCCTCGCTTGTAGCCGCGATCGCCCTCACCCGGTTTCGGGTGGTGGGGGAGCCGGAACATCGGCAGCAGATGATGCAATCGTTCAAATCTCGATTCCTGAAGAATCGCCTTTGAACATTCGTCCAGAGGCGGGTTCGAATCTTCGCTTCGCTGACGGCCACGCTTTGACCAAGATCTACACGAGAATTTTCCCGAAACGAAGTTACGGCTTCGAGCAGTGCCGCAACAATAATTATGCCTATCGCTCCGATTGCCAGGACACCATGTTTGCTCCTGACGAGCGCGGCTTCATGGGCATGATCGATCTGCACTCTCCGCGTTTTGGTCGCGGCCCGCAGAACATTCGTCGGCCCGAGGACATGACTTTGAACTACACGCGTAGTCTTCGTGTGGCACTCGGCCGGGAATGCGAGAACCTTGTGAAGAATGAGATGAAGAACCTGTCGGAAGGCAAAGCTGATCTGAATCTTCTGATCAAAACCGAAAAACCAACGAAAGAAGCTCTCGAAGAGTTCTTCCGTAAGGTCCTTGGGATCGAAGGCACGGGCATGTCCGTGCAGTTTTTAGCGGATGAATATCTTGCTGGCTACGCGCAGTACGTCGGCACCAAGACCGACGCTGGCACCAGACAGAATGCCTATTTCGGCCTCTGCATTGCCATCGCCATGGATCCACAGGTTTTCCTTTACTAAACAGAAATGAAGAGGGGTTACTCTATGACCATAAGCCGACGTAAATTATTGAAAGTCTCAGCAGGCGCCAGCGCTGCGAGCCTACTCATGCCTTCCCTAGCCAGAGGCGCGGAAGATGCCCCACATCCCCGAAGCAACCGCTTTCTCCTCTATGTCCACATGGGTTCCTCCTGTGGTATGGCCGCGGGACTTATTCAACCGACCAAGTCCGGCGTTTGGAACTCAGGCTTTTTCCAGCCTGGTGCGCAAGCGGGCTCGAACAATCCCCTGATCAACAGTCACACGGAATCGAGCGGCATGTTCTTTCATGACTATTTGAAGTTTCTTGCGCCGATGGCACAGGATATGTGCCTCGTCAATGGAACGTCCCAGTCTCTCGACCATGGTGTGGCCTTTAACCTTCAGATGCGCGGGAGCCAACTCGGGACCGTTTCTCCGGAATGGTCGATGGCTGTCACAGAGTTTATGAAGACCGATGCACGCAAAAATCCCATAGTCCTAAGCTCGGGCATCAAGACTCCCAGCGTTGGTGATGTCACTTCAATTCGCGCGCGTAACCTCAACGAATTCTCGACAATCACGACCGACTCTGGTCAAGTTCGCGATAAAAAACTCGATCCCATCTGGAACGTTCTGAAAAAACGTTTCGTCGGCTTAGCCCCTGGCTCGGTCTTGGTGAACCCCGGTATTCAAAGCGCTGCTGACTATCAGCTCAGCACCCTGAGTGTCGGCATGCCCGAACTCGCTACTGCTAAAGACGACATCACAGCTCTTCAGGCCAAGCTTAGTCCGGCATCAGTTGCGGCTCACGTCGCAGCCTGCGCCGAGTTTCAGGCCATCACTAACGAAGCCAGCAACGACTTCCGAGACCAACTCGTCCTCGCAGGAATTCTTGCGAAGACCGGTATCTCCAACGGCATGACAATCGAAGCTTTGAACGAAGATGCGCACGGCGGGGGCGCTGACGTCGACACGGCCCGTCGCGCGGCTGGTCGTTGGGCGCTTCTATCGCTCTTTTGGCAATGGATTAAATCGGTCGGTCTCGAAGAAGATATTATGATCGTCGTCGGTCATGAATTCGCCCGTTCGCCCTACAACAAAGACGTGATGAACTTCACCATCAAAGATCTGAGCGGCAAAGACATTCAGATCAATGCCCCTGGCCGTGACCACGGCCTCAGCATGGGCATGATGTTTATCAATGCGAATGTCCCTAAAGCCGGGAGGATCGGCTACATCGCTGACAACCTCGTGGCTCAGGCCACTA
>SEDW01000592.1 GCA_004193325.1 Pseudomonadota bacterium
GGCCCCACCTACTTCGCTCACCGCCAGGAGAACGAGGATGAAGGTGCGATTTTCTCACCCTTCGATACGAGAATTCGACTTGGCCATCGCGCTTTCGTTACAAAAAATCTTTTCTTGTCCTTCGATGTCGATCAGATTGGGATGAGAGACAACATTTACGATCGAGCAGGACTCGCCAAATCTAACAGTCTCGTGCGGGCCAATGCATCGATTGGCTGGTATTTTCCGGTGTCATCTCTTTATTACTGAATAAGTTTCTTGTGAAGTTCTGGCGAAATCGCCTAACTTTCGGGTATCAAAAAATCTTATAACACAATGAATATACTCAATTAATTAAATATTCAAAGTTGTATTCTGCAATATTCCGATAAGCCTAATGATTCCTATCGATTTCCCTTCACGATGGTCGGGCCTTTTTTGCAAATGATTCGATCTCGGGAGAAGCTATGATTCGCATCATCATCTTATCGCTCGCCGTCGCAGCAGCCTCCTGCAGCAAAGCACCTGAGCGATTGAATTCGGCTAAGAGTCAGCAGACCGGGAAAGATGCGAATGGAAAAACGCCGGTCAACCCGAACAACGGCGGGAGCGGAGGGACAACAGTCGATCCATTAGAAGCCGATCCGTCGGCCAAAGAATTAAAACTGATCGAGGTTCTTCAAGAACCAGCAGACTTTACCTTCGGGCATATCAAATTCTCAAGTGGCAAAACTGAAGCCGCGCTCAAGATCGAACGTTACGCTCATATCTCGCCAAAATCTTCACCCACCGAGAGCGCAAAACAAGCCCTCATAAATCTCTGTTCCGACGTCGATGTAAAAAGCGCATCGAATGGGGACATCGATCTGAGCTGGAGGGCTTACACCACAGTCGAAACCGAAAATGAACTTTTCACCCTAACGGCAAAGGGTGTTGTCCTTCGCTGCATTGTCTCGATCGATGATCAACAGATCGCGCTCGAGGTCTTGCCGTCTGACGAAAAACTTATCTTTGGAAGCAAGGTGATTGCCCAGACTACTGCGGCTGCCCTGATGCCTTTGAAAATTGTCGCAAGCGAAGTCTACCCTAAGACGGAGCTCCTTGAGATCGTAAAAAAGGCGATATTTGTTGAAGGAGCTTCAGTACTGAAAGACGCAGCTTTCAAAGCAGTTGCGCCCGCGACGCTAGTGGAATGCAACTCCTTTAAGAACGATACGACTGTGGACCTCATTGAGCCCGGTCTTAAAATTCTCCAGGAGTTTTCGTTCATAAAGGAAAACTCCAAGTTAGGTCTTGTCGCCGGCAAAGCCATTGCGGGCCGAACTCAGCCCTCCTGCGCAAAAGTCCTTCTCAAGCCCGAGCTGAATTCAGTCAAACTTGAAATGACCTGTGCTGACTATCAGTCGATAGTTCAGGACGGACTCGAGGCCGGCTGCGAATGGCAAGCCAATATCAGCAACGTGTTAGACCCGGGTCAATCGATTGCAGCCTCGTTCTCAATGGCAAAGATCAATTACAAAACAGTTACTGCCGCTAGCAATGCGGAGAAAATCCGTCTCACGCCTAAGTACCCAGACAATCAAATTCGATCGAAAAAGATTCTGATGGTTAATTCGACTCCGACCTTCGTCGAAGCTGCATCGACCGCTCTCGATATGTGGATAGGCAGCTCTCCGGAGCTCTACTACGCAGACTTTCACAACTACATGAAGACGATCAATTACTCGACCAGCGGAGACTGCGCAGGTGATCTGGCCGGTGGAGGTGGTTACGCTTATCTGAATTCAACAGCGTTTACCTGGTGCGGCGGAGGCGATCTCCTTGATGCCAACCTCAAAAACGATAAGATCTCTCCCTTCACGAATCTCTTTCAAATTGTGATACTGTCACATGAGACCCGGCACGCGAGAGGATGGGAGCATGATCATGACGACAAGTCCTATGCACCTTGCGAAGGCTCTGCAAAATCCCAGGTCGTGCTCCATGATATCGCAACCAAATGCACGCTTCCCTTTTGCAAGCCAATGAAGAAGAACGCCATCGATCTCTACATTTCGGATATGAAATACAATCTGCCGGGCGATTCGAGAAGAAACCAGGGGCAATGTGCCGTCTGGAACAAGGCCCTGGGTTTAACCGACTCCAGCTTCAACTGAGAACAAAATGAATCGTTCTAAAAGCGCATTGATTATAGTTTTACTCGCCGGATTGTTCATAGGTGCCTGGCTTGCTTTTTCGCCTTCTCCTCAAGATGAGGAGCCTGTTGCAGCCTCACGTGCCGATGGGTTGAGCAAAAATTCTTCATCGCGCGGGGCCCCTTCTTCACCATTGAGCATGCAGGCCAGAGGTGATCCATCAGCTGTCGCCGCCGAGACTTCTGTCTCGAGTGAAGCCACTTCAGAAACAGTCGCTTCGTCGACTCTGGCCGAAGCGCTGAAAAATCTGGACCCATCTAATGAAGTGGAGTTCAACCTTCTCCTTCAAAAGCTAAAGGCGGAAGCTGGTCCCGAACAAGGCAGACAGTTTATCGCTGCGTTAGAGGAAAATGCGGGGGATTCGGTCTTTCGGGATAACCTCATTCTCCTAGCGGACAATCTACAGTCGGCGGATAACCTCGGTTTTTGGAAGAAGATCGCAAGCCGGAATCCACCACCACCCGGAGGAGATCCTGAGGAACTCGGCCCAGAGCCCACTCCCAAGCGATTAAGAGCGGATCT
>SEDW01000593.1 GCA_004193325.1 Pseudomonadota bacterium
CAAAATCTGTTTCAAAGAGAAGATATCGATCTTCCGTTCAAAGATATCGTCAATGCGATGGAAGCGCGCGTCATGCTCATCGAAGCTAAAGAGCAAGGCGCCTACTATCAGCTCCTCGGTGACATTTCGCAAGACAAGGCCGAAGATCCAGAGCGCATCCACTTCTTCTATGAGCGCGCTCTAGCTGGCGACACGATGAATACGAGAAGCTTCGACTTCCTCGACTCCTACTATTCCCGCATGGGAATGAACGGCGAACGCTTTGCCCTTCTCCAAAAGAAATTGACCCAGGCGGTCGGTGGCGAACGTGCGGTCCTCCTGCGTGAGCTCTACTACTTCGACGAAGATGTGCTCGACAAGGACAAAGATTCTTATGCTCTCCAGATCCTTGCGACTGATCTCGATGACGTCGGTCCGATTGAAGAGCGTCTTGCTGTCTATGAACAAAATCACGATGGCGAAGCGATTCTGAACCTGATGAATCAGCTTAAGGCCCATGACATCGCGCCTAGCGTGATGAGTAACCTTATTCGCAGTGCCTTGACCTTCGTTCGCGAAATGCAGCACGAAAACCGCCATCTCTGGCTGATCCAGCTCCTCGGCAAACTCCGTGAGTTGGGTGAAGACCAAGTGGAACTCGCACGTCTGACCGTGCAGTATCTTTGGGACGCTGATGAAAAGAACTGGGTGCGTGGCCCCTTGGCTCTCCTCATTGGTCGCGGCGAAGTTCCAGACATTCAACCTGGCGAAATGCTGGCCGTCATTGAAGACGACAGTCTCAAAGTCGATCTCCTTCTGCTCCTTGCCGATCGTGGCAGCGATTTTGCCGAGATTCTTGCGTATGAACGTGAGGCCTTGCGCCTAAGCCGGGAGTTGCCCGGGATGATGAGCATTAAGCTCGAAATCCAGCATCGCCTGGTCTCCAAATCTGAATTTACCGTGGCCGAGCTCGAGCAGTTCCTCAAGGAATGCCGCAGCATGGGCCGCGACTCGCAAAGCCTTCAGTACCTGACGTCGCAGCTCAAGCTCAGCAGTCATCAGGATCACAAGGCCTATGTCTATGAGCAGATCCTTGCCGATATCATTCAGCACAACGTTGCGGCCGAGGACTCCAAGGTTCTTCTCGATACTTTGGCGGAACTTCCTCTCGCCGACACAGTCAAGCTGCGCCTAACCTGGCTCGACCGCTTTGGAGTCAACGAATCGATCCATGATGAATCGCTGCTCGACTACGTGTTGAATGATGCATCCTACTGGTCGAATCGGGAGCTGATCCTAAGGCTGATGGAACAGGTGCTCATGCATGGGTCGGGATACATCGATCCCAAGGTCACGATCAATAATTTTATCTGTCGCCTCATGACTGAGCGGCGCGAAGAAATTCTAAGGGACTTCATTGATCAGGACCTTATCGTTCGGGTTATGGATGCCCGTACGGCCAAAACCGCGACAGAATACAGCCTTCAGAACCGTGATGGAATCTCCTTCCAGCACTTTTGGTGGCAGAGTCTATTGCGCCTTGAAGAGCGTCAGGAGACGATTGAATTCCTCCATTACTCACGCAAGGCTTTTGCCAGCCTTGAGATGAGCGACAATTTCTTCGGCCGCCTTGGCGAGATTACAGAGCAGGAATCAAGCCCGGTGAATCCGTTGGTCCTTTTTGAGATCAAACTCTTTTTTGCTGACTTTTTGATTGAGACGAACAGTGGGTCGAAGAAATCGCGGGCTCTCCTGGAAAGCCTTTATAACGAACGTCCTCAGGAATCGCGTGTCTGGGGCGGGCTCATCGCTCTTTATCGCGAGACTCAGGCCGAAATCGCTCTTCATGAGATCCTTGGCAAAGTTTTGCCTTCGCTCAAGGAAGATCCGCGCCCACTTAAAGAATATCAACTCTCAGTCACTGGCCTCGAGCTGGAATTCAATGAGCTGAGCGCGCGTCGTGACTCTTTGCGTGATGGACCGGTCGAAGTCGTGACTATGCCTCATTTCGAAAGCCATCCGGTCGAATTTGATTCGTCTGACATGTTTACTTCTCCACAGGCGATCGCTGAGCGGACGATGCTCTCTAATGATCTGACCGATGATGAGCACACCCGCGTTGCAGGCGGCAGCTATTCTTTGGATGAACCTTTCTCCCTAGACGATGACATGCCGGGTCGCACGGTTCTATCGCCTTCGCGTTTCGAAGTTCCTCTGGCTCCGCCAAGCTTTGAAATCAACGATCTGAGTATGAACGTCGAGCGAACCCAAGTTGGTGCTGCTACGGTCAGTCTCGAAGATGACGAGGATCAGGATTCGGAAACTCCAAGAATGTTCGCCTTCACCGAGGACTCTCAGCAGTTCACGGCGGGGACTCACAATCGTCCGCCCAGTCATTTGCCAATGCATACGCAGATCGCTGAGATGCCGAGCGTAGAAAGTCATTTCCGTCTGGATGTGACAGGTACGGAGCCGCGCGCCTACAAGCCGACTGATTCGGTATCGCTCTACGAAAATACCAACGTCTTTAATCCGATGGCCGAACTTCCTTTGCCTCCACCGCCTCCGCTCGCGCCAGGTCTCAAGCTCGACGACAGTGAAGAGGATGAAGGCCCTGCCGAACCTTTTCAGGCGGAAGCACCTGGAAAAGCGCCAGTCTCCGAGCCAGTAAAAAAGCGTGACGATCTCTCGGGCTCCTGGAAACGAGTGGCAAAGAC
>SEDW01000594.1 GCA_004193325.1 Pseudomonadota bacterium
GAAGAATCTTCGCTTCGACGATTTTCGATCGGAAGCTCTCTGGACGAGATTAAGCGAAGAACGCAGCACCTGGGCAAGCGATGGCCCGATGGAAGCTGCACGTGCACCTGTTCTGCAATCGCTCGCGCAATTCAAAAGCGAAGCCCCTCGCAACGCTCTACTGGTGCGTTGGCGCGATTTGCCTGTCGCAGAAAACCTTTTGAAGAGCTTTCTCCTCAGCGTCCACAATCTCGAGGTGAAGAGGATTTACGACGCGAAGGGTCTCGCAGCGGATACGGCATCGATTGAAACTGCACTCAAGGCCATTTCAAATCCTGTCCTGATCATTGCGAGCGATCCCTGGGAACTTCCGGGTGAAGCGATCGATCGCATCCGGAAAATTCTTCGAGAAAGCTTTCCCAAAAATCTTCTGATCCTCTTCGCGCCTTTCGAAGAAGCTAGCGGCGAAGCAAGGATCAACTTCGAAAAGAATAAAACAGCCTGGCAACACGCCCTGCAGGCTCTGCGCGATCCCTATCTCGGATTGCTTGAAACGAGGACCAACTGATGATTCCAAGTTTTGCCGTCGTTGGCCGCAGCAACAAAGGAAAATCGAGCATCGTTGCCACTCTCACGGAGAACGATCGCATCGCAGTGGCCCCGACTCCTCGTACGACCACTCTGTCCCAAGGCTTTACCTATCACGTCGACGATAAGCCCTTATTCACGGTCTATGACACTCCGGGTTTCGAAGAGGCGCCAGCGATTCTAGAATGGCTGAAATCTGTTCCTGTGGCTGCCAATGCCCGGCGCGAACGAGTCCTTGAGTTCTACCGCACATTTCATGCGTCGGGGCAATATCGCTATGAATGTGAACTTCTAAAACCCATTCTGGATGGAGCGGCGATTCTCTATGTGGCGGATGCAAGCCATCCCTATCGCCCAAACTTTGAAAGCGAGTTTGAAATCCTGCAATGGACCGGGCAACCCTCGCTCGCTCTCTTGAATCAGATTGGCGAAGGGCATTACGAAGCGGATTGGAAAAGAGCTCTCGAGCAGTACTTTCGAAAGGTCCTCACCTTTAATGCTCATACATCCTGGGTCAGAGACCGGATCGCTCTGATCGACGAACTTACCTTTCTCAGCGACGAGACGAGAGAGCCACTCAAGGCCGCAGCGAAGGCTATGAAGAGACAACTCGACAACCGCCTCCGCGATTCCGCTCTGGTGATCTCGGACCTGCTCGTCGAAAGCCTTCGCTTTGAACTCAAAATCCCGGAGTCTCGAACCCAGCGAGAGGAAGAGTATCTCGCTGCCTTTCGTGATGCCCTCCGTAACATGGAAACGAAGAGCCGCAAAGAGATTGCCACGATCTTCGGCTTTCACGATGTCAATTTCAAAGACCCGGATTTTTTCGAAGCTCATATCGACCGCGATTTATTTAGCAAAGAAACCTGGGAAATCATGGGTCTTTCCAGGCGAGAGTTGATGACGATTGGCACGGCCTCCGGGGTTATCGCCGGCGGGACAGTGGATGCCATGGTTGGTGGCGCTTCGTTCATGGCCGGTGCGGGTATCGGCGGGCTCCTTGGATCTTTGAGTTCGGCTTACCTCGGCTTTAGCGATCCAGAAATCGGCGGCTTTAAACTCGGCCGAAAGAAACGCACGATCGGGCCCCACAAAAACCCGAACTTTCCCTGGGTGCTTATCGATCGCCAGCTCGCTTTCCTCGAAGCACTGCTCCTACGCACACATGCTCAGCGCGGGGATATTGAATGGAAAGAGGAAGGCCGACAGGGAGCCTCGACTCGATTCAACGCCAAGGATAAAGCGCGTCTCGGGTTCATTTTCCAGAGCATTCGCTGGAACGTGAAGCTCCGGAGTTTTACTGAAAGTCTGCAGTCAGAAATGTCGAAGATCGTTTTGGAACTTGCCGGACGTGTTGAGCGCTAGGTCCTGGAGAATTCGCCATACACAGCGAGGGCCCGAATTGAAAGGCACCTGTCATTCGATTCGTATATTCCTTAGCCCTATCCACTGTTTAGCGCGAAAGGCAAAAGATTCCAGAAGCATAGCCCAGCCAGGTTTTGCACCATAAAAAACCCAGACAAAAGCCTTCCGCTCCATACCTATGTATGGGATAGTGGGCTCCGGAGGTTTTTCATGGATATTAAAGAAAAACTGGCGATCCTCGCCGATGCAGCCAAGTACGACGCATCCTGCGCCAGCAGCGGGAGCAAGCGCGCCGGCGTCAAGGGCAGCCTCGGCAACACACAGGGCATGGGTATCTGTCACAGCTATACCCCTGATGGTCGCTGTATCTCCCTCTTGAAAATTCTGCTCACGAACTTTTGTATCTTCGATTGCTCCTATTGCATCAATCGCATATCGAGCGATGTGAAGCGCGCGAAGTTCTCGGTCGACGATGTCGTCTGGCTGACAGTTGAATTTTATAAACGTAACTATATCGAAGGCCTCTTCCTCAGCTCCGGTGTGATCCGATCTCCGGATCACACGATGGAAGAGATGATTGCGATCGCTCAGAAGCTGCGCACCGAGCACAAGTTCGGAGGCTATATCCACTTAAAAGCCGTTGCGGGCGCTTCCGAAGAATTGGTGCAAAAGGCTGGTCTCTATGCAGATCGTTTGAGCGCTAATATTGAGCTACCGAAACAAACCGATCTCGATCAACTGGCTCCAGCCAAGACTCACACCC
>SEDW01000595.1 GCA_004193325.1 Pseudomonadota bacterium
TGGAGCGAACGCACGCGAGGCAAACCAGCTTCGCGAAGATAAAAGGCCGCCGAGAGCGAACGAATGCCGTGATGGCAAATCGTGATCACTTCAAAATCCTTGAGGCCAGGAAATATCCGGGCCAGATCGAGTTTTGCCATCAGCTTTGAGCCATCGAGATGGCAAAGATCAAATTCCCAGGGCTGACGGACATCGAGGAGATAGATGCCCTTGGTCTTCGCATTCAAAAGGGTCTGGAGTTCCGTGCAACTCACTTCCACATTTTCCGCCATTGTTTCGATCTGAGTCAGACGTTTCATAACGCCATCCAGCGGAAGTTTGGCTCGATCGGCAAGTGCACTCACAGTGAGGCTGTTCAGCGAGTCGAGCGAATCATCTTGGTTATAGACTGCGAATGCTTCGCGGATAACCATGGGGAGATGTGGAATTTTCAATGAAGCCAATTGGCTATCTTTTGTGAGTCTCAATTTGGAACATAACCTCGCTTGTATTCTAGGTAATATTGAACAGAGCGTTCGATCTCAAAAATCTCTTTTTCAGTCAGCGGTCTCGCTTCACGCGCCGGGTTGCCTTTGATGAGCATCCCGGGACTAAAGGTCTTGCCTGGAGTCACGAGAGAGCCTGCAGCCACAAGTGAGCGTTCAGGAATCGTCACGTTATCCATGATGATGGCACCCATGCCGATCAAACATTTATCTTCGATTCGGCAGCCGTGAAGAATCACGCCGTGGCCGATCGTAACGTCGTTGCCGATATAGGTCGGAAATTTGCCGTTGGTCACATGTATCGTGGAGTTGTCCTGAATGTTGGTTCGTTTGCCGACACGAATGAAGTTACAATCGCCGCGCAAAACCACATTAAACCAGACGCTGGAATCTTCTCCGATTTCGGTATCGCCAATGACATGGGAACCGCTCGCGAGAAATACGCCTGACTCAAGCTTAGGGCTCTTGCCTTTGTATGGCAAAATTACCGATCCTGGCATTTGATACATGGGGAATCCTCCAAGGCTTTCAGTTCTAAACCTAAGCCCCGGCAAAAACAAGCAGCATTCGGTCTTGACGGGGGGAGCCCTGGTCTTAGTGGGATTTTACGACCGTTCTGGGATCGTTGGCGCTGCCAGGAACTATCATCTTGGAGCTGGGGAAGGTTTGTTTACAGCCTAAGACAGCGCAGAAACTAAAGCTGAAAATCAGGATTTTGGACAATGTCGTCGTTCGTATGATTTGTCCCACGTTGCTAGCTCCCAAGATCACTGGAGAATTTTTGCAAATGCTAATCCCGTTATCGGTATTCCGTAAGAAAGCTTAACGAGAGTCTCCTCATCGCTTATTGATCTGAGTTAAAGCTTTTCGCCGATTTTTTAGCAGAAAATCCCAGGAATTCTCTCAATTTGACGAGGAAAAAAGCCGATAAGTGGGAAACGGCTCTTCAGGAGTAAGAGATGAAGCGCAAATCCCTCAGCAAATTTCTGGCCTTTACCTTCATTCTCTCCAGCTCCTGTAGCAAACCCCCATCCGTCGACCATCTCTTCAGAGAGAAAAGTGACGATGCCGGCGGCGTTGTGAAGGAGCCTTACGAAGAAGGTACTGAGGAAGGTGAAGGAGGCGAAGTCATCGTCTCAGGGCCGGAGACAGGGACAGGCACCGAAGCGGATCCAAGCGCGAATCTGCCCGCAGGATTTTTACCAAACATGCTTTCGATGACAGTGACAAACTCAAGCGGGGCCGCACCCAAAAAAGGCGATGCGCTCAAGGTCACCGTTAAATTTGAAAACAAGGGTGCAAAAAGCGGTGAGTTAAAATTGAATCCATTTCTCACGGGCAGTCGTTTCACCGATTTTGAGAACGTTCCTCTATCGACTGTGAGCAACAGTCTCAAAGGCGGTGAGAAGAAAGATATCGTCTTCGAGATTCCAAACCTTATCGAAAATCCTGCCAACAGCATGCGATTCGCTCTGAGCCGGGGCGGCTACAAACTCAACGTTCAAATGGAGTTTGAAGGCAAAAAAGTCGATATGACTAAGCCCCAGGAATTTGAAATTGCCAAAGGCCCGGGCGTGTTCACGCTTGTCCTCTACGACAAACGTTACTTCACAATCGGCGGTGCCAAAGGCCAGGATGCAGAAAAATGGGTCGTTGAAACGATGACCAGAAAAGGCTCGGTCTACGATCAGAATTCCAAGACGAAAAAAATCTATGCAGGCGGATTCGACGAAATGATGGGCGTGAAGCATATCGTCAAAGGCGTCGATCAACTGGACTCCACTGACGACGGCTCAGATGTCTTTGACAAGCCGGAAGCTTTAGCCACGAAATGGTTAGGTCTTAGCAAGAAGTGGGATCACGGGAGTGGGCCGGGAACGAACAAACACGGTTACGATTATTTTATCGCTCTGGATTATGACTACTGGGGCGGCGTCGCGTTCGGAGCCGCTCAGGTCAGCGGCATCGGTGATGAAACGAAAGACCGTATGCAGGTCATCCTCGTCCACGAGTCCGGCCATGTCTTCGGCGCTCCGCATTGTGACCCGATTCAAGGTTACGTGATGTGTTCTGGAGAAAAACATGAGGATTATAAAAAATCAGGAGAATTTGTCTGGTTGGATGATTCTCGCAACGCGATGAAGAATATTTTTGAATGAAGGATACCGGAGAAGGTCGATCAAAGGACCTTATCGAGGACCTCAAGTGG
>SEDW01000596.1 GCA_004193325.1 Pseudomonadota bacterium
CTTCCAAATGGCACTGTAGTTAGTGGATCTAACACATTCGATATTCCAATAAATGCTTTTAGCGCTTATACCATAGAAAAAACAGCAAACCGTACGCAAATTACTGCAGCTGGTCAGGTTACAACCTACACCATTTCGGTTAGAAACACCGGAGATGCAGCACTATCTAATGTAGTAGTTACAGATCCGATGTTTGCACTTTTGGGCACTAAACAAGGAGATCTAAATAATAACAACAAACTAGATTTAAATGAGACCTGGACTTACACGCAGAACTTTACGGTATCGCAGGCTATTTTAGATGCGAATGGTAATAACGTAGTTGCTTATCCGGGTATGTTAAGCAATACAGCAAGTGTTCGTGCAACTAACATTGGCGGAACGGTAATGCCAACACAAACAAGTACGTTATTAATCCCATTAAATACTACATCTTCATTCATTATAACCAAAACCGCAAATCAAACACAAATTACTGCGGCAGGGCAAGTAGTTACTTACACCTTAACGGTTATGAATACTGGTACAAATGCTGTTAGATCTGTTGTGGTTACCGACCCTATGCTAACCAGCATTGCCGGACCAACGGGAGACGTAGCGCCAACAGGTGTTTTAGACCTAAACGAAACTTGGGTTTACACTGGTAATTATACGGTTAAACAAAGTGATTTAGATAATAACGGTAACATAACACCAAACGGACAATTGAGCAATACAGTTAATGTAACTGCCAATAAACCAGATGGCACTAGTGCGGGTTCGGCAAGTGCAATACTAAATATTCCGCTAAGTCCTGCTGCTAGTTTCGCCCTGAAAAAAACAAGCAATGTAACTAGCGTAAACAAAGCTGGCGATTTAATTACCTATACGGTAACTGCAAGAAATACCGGTGCAGTGGCGGTTAATAGTCTGGTAATTAGCGATCCAATGTTAAATTTAGCTTACGCCAGTGGCGATACCAATACTAATGGTAAGTTAGATTTAACAGAAACTTGGGTTTACTCAGGTACTTACCGAGTTACACAAGCCGATATAGATAATAACGGAAATGGTACAGTCGGAAAATTAATTAATGAAGTTACTGCAACTGCCAGAAATGCAAGCGGTAATTTATTGCCAGAAGTAAAAGCTAGCCGTTCTGTAGATGTCTTATCAACTGCAGCTTATGCAATTACAAAAGCTAGCCCAACGGTAAATATTACTAAAGCTGGCCAAGCAGTTCCGTACATTATTACGGTAACAAACAGAGGTACTGTAGCCATAGAAAATGTACGTGTTACAGATCCGTTATTAAGCGCTACTCCTTTAGTACTTACAACTGGGGATGCCAATTTAGATGGCAAGTTAGATGTTAATGAAACTTGGAATTACATCGGAACTTATATCGCAACGCAAAGCATGATCGACAATCGTGGTAACGGTATTACTTTAGATAGACTTGTTAATACAGCTACCATTAATGGAAATTCTCCAATTGGAGCAATTGCAACACTTAATAGTAACACTGTTTCTATTCCTGTGGTACCAGTTAACGCTTTTGCAATTGCAAAAACGAGTGCAACGGCAAGCATTACAGCTCCAGGTCAAATTGTACCTTATACCATAACCGTAACAAATACCGGTGATGCCGCACTATCAAATATCATTGTAAACGATTCGATGCTATCGAGTGGTGCGCTAACCTTAACCAATGGTGATGCGAATAATAATAACAAGCTAGATGTTGGTGAAATTTGGAGTTACACCTATAGTTATACGGTTACTCAAGCAGACATCGATCAAAATGGTAATACAAACTTAAAAGGTGTATTAAGCAACACGGCAACTGTTAGCGCAAATACTGCAAGCGGTACAGCTTTAGGTAATTTAACCGCTACCAAAGTTATCCCTTTAAGTAGTAGTTCATCGTTTACCGTTGATAAATCGTCAGATAGAGCATCGATTACTAAGGCTGGTGATGTTGTAAACTATACCATTACGGTTACCAATACTGGTAACACTTCAATTAATAATGTTGCAGTGGTAGATCCGTTATTGGGTAATAGTACAAATACAGTAAATGGAGGCGATTTAAACACCAATAATATTTTAGATGTTGCCGAAGTGTGGATTTACAAAGGTTCTTACACTGTTACCCAAGCAGACATAGACAATAATGGAAATTCGCTAGCTGGAAGTAATATTTCTTCGTTAGGTAACTTAATAAACATTGCAACAGTTACAGGAAAAAAACCAGACGGTTCTACTGCTGGAACTGTGAGTGCAACTAACTTGGTACCAATACAGCCGGCTGCATCATTTGTTCTAACAAAAACCAGCGATGTAACACAAGTTAGTAAACTTGGCGATCAGGTTGTGTACACCGTAACTGCAAGAAATACAGGTGATGTTGCAATTAACACGCTTATCATCAATGATCCAATGCTAAATCTTGGCTACCTAAGTGGAGATTTAAATGGCAATGGTAAACTTGATGTGAACGAAACTTGGACTTACAGAGGTACGTACACTGTAAAACAGAGTGATATAGATAATAATGGAAACGGAATTACACTCGGGAAACTAGTAAATCGCGTTACCGCAAATGGCAGAAAACCAGATGGATCTTCAATTCCAGAAGTAGATGCAAACCACGCTTTAGATGTAAATTTTGTTGCCACGATGAATGTTCAAAAAACAACATCAACTAAACAA
>SEDW01000048.1 GCA_004193325.1 Pseudomonadota bacterium
GAGAGCCAGGACTAATCATCCTGGCTTTTCTTTTGTGCTCATCGTGGGAAAGCTTCCGAGAATGTAATGAATGTGCGGTCAGGAATTTGCAATTACCCTTGAAAACGAGTCTTTTCGCACAGAAAACGGGCAAATCGCAAAGATAGTCCGAGATGCGCGAAGGCTCACAAAGATCATTCTCTTTTCAAAGGAAATTGTCCCATGAAAAATCTCCTCGCCGCCGCAGCCTTCGCGCTCATCGCCAGTTCCGCCCACGCTCAGGAAACCCTCAAGTGGGCCTGGGAAGATGCGAACAATGACAACGTCTGGAACTACAGTGTTGTGAACTGGAACTTTCAATCGGCCAATCAGTGGAATAACTTCGCGGTCTCCCGCGATGCCTATCAAGGCGCCACATCTCTGGCATTCAGCTACCTGAATCAGGATCTCAACGAGAATGGCTCACACGTCCAGGCCTTCGGCTACGCGCTGATCCCGACCTCCTACGCCGCCAACGGCACCGAGCCGAACAGCATGGATGAGTACAATGCCGGGCGCGATCTGTCATCTTATTCCAGCTTAGAGTTCTACATTAAAGGATCCGATGGAGCGAATCGCTCTGATCTAAACGTCTGGTTAAGATCTCCGAATGGTTTTGGATCGGTGCAGGTGCCACTCAAGAATTATGTGAGCGTGAACCGAAACTGGCAGAAGGTCAGCATTCCTCTCAACGCATTTAAATTTCCCGCCGGCAATCCTAATGGCTTCTCGATCAATAGCATTCATGCTGCAGGATTTTATGTAAATCAAAACAATGCGAATGTGCCCTTTGAATTCAAAGTCGACAATCTGAGCTTTGTGAAGTCTGGCGGCAATCCTCCGGCGCCAGCGACGCGTTTGTGGTGGACAGAAGACGCGGATCGTAACGGTGAGTATAACTACAGTAATACTGCTTATTCAGGCGGCGCGGCTGTGAACATTGTGAATCAATGGGGCGATGTGGCGATCACCGATTACATGAGCGGACCGATGGGGAACAGCCCGATTCAGTCGGTGGATCTGCGCTTTCATAGCAATGCCGGTGGAACGGCTGAGGCGGCTCTGACGACTTCGCGGGCGAATAACGGACATGAGCCTGTGGACTTTGCGGATAAGGATGCGGGTAAGGCGATCAGTGTTGCGACTAAGTTGAAGTTTGCTTCGCCTGGTACGGAGAAGGGTGTTTATGTGAAGTTGGTCGATGCGCAGGGGCGTTCGTCTAAGGGTGTGAGCATCAATGATTATCGCGGGTCTTATGGACGATATACATTTGATTTTGCGGTGCCGGTGAGTGCTTTTATCGTGCCGAACTTTGATGTGAACAATGTTAAGAGTGTGAACTTTTACGTGGATCGCAGTACCGCGGTTGGGGATTATAATTTGCATCTGACTTATTTGAAGTTTGAGAAGTGAGTTTGTGATGAATTGAGAAACCTCGTCAAGCTTATGGGCTTGACGAAGTTTTATTCTCATGACACTTGGCTTGGAGGTTGATGTCACTTCGTTATGCGGGGGTGCATTCATGAGTAGACCTGGCAGTCAACGCGATTATATAGACCGCCCGTATACCCAGATTGTTGTCTATATTAAGAGAATCTATCTACCCATGACGAGATTTCTTCTTGAATTCTCGAGTCATACCACCGAATCCTTGGACCGTTTTGATCCTTTATAATCGCTTTGATGATAGTTGATCGATCATATGGTACTTCTTTTTCTAATTCAAAATCTCGATTGAATATTTCTTTGAAATTTACGCGATATCTATTTAATTCAGATGGAAAAAAAGTTGTTTGATATAATCTGTTGTTGTTGAAATCGAGTTCGAGAGTTCCTAAAGTATCCAAGGTTCGATAGTTGGCTACTCTGATCCTCTTTTCGCTAAATTCGGGCCTTAATTTGTCGTAAGAAGAGGTTGAATCATATACTATCTTCCACTCGACCTTGTGCAAATTGAGATATTCATAAATTTCGGCTTCAGTTCTAAAACTCGTAAAGTCGTCCATTAATTTTGTTGGAGGTAACATTTTTTGCTCAATAAACTGCTCAAAATACCATTTTGAGTTTTGAACAAAAAAGATCAGTATGAACGAAATCAGAATACTATTTCCAAAAAAATAGATTTTTTTTATGTTCATTTAATCTCGGTAGCCGAGTGTCGGAAAATTTCAGGATAGCTGTCGCTTAGTGGTCAGACGACCGATTGAAGTTTGACCTGATTAGCGAAATCCCCGTCCTCTTTCGACCAGTTTAATTAAACTCCGTTGATTTTATCCCAATTCCTGATGCGACCCGACCACTTTTCAGGCTTATTTTCTCGAGCGGTTGCATATAATTTGACCCTCTTCAAAAGTATCTCTTCATCAGCGCCTGAGTGCAATGAACTAGGCGTCGTAAACTAGATCGCCAAATACATATGAAATGGCCGAAATACTCAACCTGTGATCGAATTGATCTCTCAGAATTTGTTCTTTCTGCTGAATTGAGTATATCTTCTTCGACTTTGCTACGGTTGCCACGACACTTTCCTTCTAGACTAGCGTCAACTCGAAATTGGGGTTTTGCTCATATCAAAGCTTAAGCGTTTCCGTGAAACGCCCTAATCAATCCAAATTAATTGCTAAATTTTAATCGCAAATTCTTTTGTTTGGCCATAAAATATGAAGGTCGGCTCGTTCTCCAACATTCCAATTATTTCATTCTTATATCCCAAATTATTTATAGTATCGAGTGGTCGAGCATCTCGAAGTAATGGAGTTGGCCCCTTGATGCATAGGTAACCAGGGCGAAGAATTGTCAAATACCCTCCAAAACAAAGTACTAAAAAAGAAACGATTTCTAGCTTACTTACCTTCATTTCCCATCTCACTTACTATATTGCTTCATAGGTCCTACGATTTCTGATTTTTGCAAAGCGCCGGCTATTCCAATGGGAGTTAAATTATCCCCTATATTAATGCCGGCATCTCTTAATGCTCTTTCAACAGCATCGCCACAGTTATTATTAAGAACAGAGTAACTTGTTTGGTTATTTCTTAAAGCATTTTCAAAGCGTTCTTCTTGCTGAATACTCAGATTTAGGGGATAACCGAATCCGATTTTATCCTTTATCTTTTCATTTACATATTTCTCGGCTGAGTCTTGATTCATCCCGCTCGCCTCGAATGAGTATGACCTTCCATTTACAACTGCGGAAACGTGACCGGCTGCCGAAGACCACACCCCTGATGGCGCCCAGATAATAATTTCACTTTCTAGGCCAGATGCATCAATAAAGTTGACCGGATCAGAATTCGCATACTGATAAAAATTAGCCCCTCCCTCAAACCGAATCGGATCCTTATCCAACCAACGCCCAATCCTCCCATCATAATCCCGCGCCCCAAACCTCACAAGCCCAGTCTCATGATCATAGATACCGCCTGCGTAACCAAACGGCTGAAAGCCTGGGTTACTATCGCTTAACACCTTACCCCAGCTATCATAGCTAATAGCCTGAACAACCTGCATAGTGCTCAGATTTACGACCATCCGCACCGAACCAAGATGGTCCGTCACGAATCGATAGCTTACCCCAGCGCGATCCATAAACTCAGGAACATGACCTCGGCTCCCGTAGACAAACACGGATTTCAAGGTCCCATTCGGATTCAACTCCGCAGCAGGACGAAGCTGATCCCGATATATTAAAGCCCGGTTCAATAATCCATTCTTCAATTTCCCGATCTGACGACCTTGTGCGTCGTAGATGTAGTTCAAATTGAGCGCTGCATTGTCTGTGACCGATCTGAGCTGACCGAGGTTGTCGTAGACATAGTTCACGACAGCGCTCGTTGTACGGGACGTCTTCGTAGACAGGTATCCGCGCGCATTGTAGGCAAAGGTCCAATCCTTATTCCTCAACAAGCGTTCTTGTGAATCATAGACCGTATCAGCATCCAAGATTCGATTGTCATTTGCATCGTAGTTGTACGCCTCAGCCGCTAATCCAGACTTAGCTGTTTGAGTCAGGCGACCGCTTGCGTCGTAAGAATAGGATATATTCTCGCGAGCTCCATTCGCAATTCGGTTTATGCTCGTGATGCGACCGAGGGCGTCTCGCGTCATTGATTCACTGAAGATTGAAGTCGAGTCTAGCGTAATGCCTCTGGAGATAATTTCGCCAAATCCATTATACATAAACTTCTCGTTTGAATTTCCAAGTTGAGATTCGCTGAGAAGGCCATTGCTACTGTTGTAGACCAAGTTCAAAGGACCTGCAGACTTGAGACTTCCCTCTGGAGTGTAAGTGTAGGGGACTGCTACGCTACCTTGAATCAACTCAGAACTGAGCCTCATCTGATTCCCGTAGCTCATGGAGATCGAACCATTCACCTGTCCTGTCCATGTCTGGTCAGTTAGAAGTGAACCATCCCATTCAAAGGACAGTCCGTTCCCTTCAGGGGATCTCAATGACTTCAACTGACCAGTTGAAGGATCATAGTTGAAGGCAAAGTTGCCCTTCGGAGTTGTCAACTGAATGAGGCGACCGGCTGAATCGTACCCGTATTGGAAAGATTCTCCGTTTGGAAATGTATCTTTGGACGACTGTCGATCTGCATTGTATTCAAAGTTCCAGGCTGAATTCACTCCCGAGAGGGAGGGATCCAGGTTCACCAACATTTGATTAAGGGAATCGAAACTATAGCTGTGAACTTGGTTCTTAGGCAGAGTCACAGATAGAAGGTTGTCATTGTCGTCAAAGTTCATCTTTACCAAACGTCCATCAGGCTTTTGGATTTGATTTATTCGACCGACTGAATCGTAAGAATACCTAGTAATCTGTCCAAGAGCGTTGGTTTCGCTTGCTAGACGGCCTTGTGCGTTATAGGCCGAACTCTGCGTTCTACTTCCTTGAGTTTTTGAAATGACCCTACCAGTGGAGTCATAGGATATTTCAAGTGGAGAAAATTGACTGACTTCGATCTTTGAGACCCTGCCTTTGCTATTGACGCTCTGCTTGCTAACAAATCCAGACGGAGTTGTATTTGTGAGGGTCTTCGCTGTTCGATCGAATGAAGATGTATAGTTTCCTAGACCTTCATAGCTTATTTGGTTGACTAAAGTCTGTAGGCTTAAGAAATCTGAATCGTTAGAAAGTGAAACTGTTTTTGTTAGTGAAGCTTTTGCCGTCACTCCCTCGGGTGTCACTCGATTTGTCGAACGTGGCAAACTTGCTGAAAGACCAAATCTCGGATCTGCCTGACTTACTGTTGCAGAGATGTCACCCTGAGCGCTTATAACTCGTTGATTATGATTTGCATCTTCGACAGAAGTCGTAAGAGTTCCATCGGAAGCCGTTACAGTTCGAGATAGAGCACCAGATTGAGTGACTTGCGATGTGAATTTTCTAACTCGTCCCATAGGGCTTTTCGCTTCGACATCATTGTGATTCAAGTCATAGTTTCTGCCGTATGTCTTCTTAAATCCAGCGGCATCAGTGTCTGAGGTTAAGAGACCTCTGGAATCAAATTCGTAACTCGAATAATTGCCTTTAGCATCTCTGGATCGAGCTAGTAAGCCTTGCTGATTGTACTCGTAAATCAAAGTCCTATTTGCGGGATCTTGAATGGATGCCAGTAGCCCTTCAGCATCGTACGAAATGCCTGTTGTCTCTCCGTAGTGACTTGATATGGATTGAACTGTGCCCGCACTATCTCGAGTGAGGCTTGTTACCTGTCCATCGACGTCAGAAATACTTGAAAGATTCCCGTTTGCATCGTAGTTATATTTGAGGTAATCGAGGCCTTGTACGGAGTTAATGACTGACAGTATTCTTCCTGAAGAGTCGAATTTATAGACATCAACCGCATTTTCATCTGCAACGAGGATTGTACCATCTGTATTCCTTTGGATACCAGACTTCTCAATCTTCACTACATCACCACTGTTCACGAGGAGAAATATTTCATCTTTAGCGTTGAATGCGATGTCTCTTAGGAACATTGGGGTAGATAACATCGGACTTGTAGAAATAATCCCGCTAGCGTCGACGACGCGAATGAAACCGTTTCGATCTACCACGAAGGCCTTACCCGCTAAATCAAATGCCACCGCTTTAGGGCTGTCAATTCTCGCATTAACCGCGAGGCCACCATCATTCGTATAACCGGCAACTCCCGTTCCCGCAAAAGTCTTGATGAAGCCATTAGAATCTATCACACGAACCCTGTGATCCTGGTCGTCAACGATGTAGACCTCATCCTTGGGTCCGACTGCTAGATTAAGAATTTGCTTGAAGGATGCATCAATCGCGGGTCCGCCATCAATTTCCCCTGTAGATGCGCTAGAGATACTCCCCGCTACTCTCTCAATATCGCCATCTCGTTTTACGCGGTAAAGAACTTTAGCAGCACATCCTGCGAAGAAGACGTCACCTTGAGAGTTTACTGCTACAGAAGTGGTGCGACCGACAGCCGCTTCAAGTGCTGGGCCACTTGGGTTTTCGTTACATTCCTCACTGTTATTGCCGGCAACGCGATTGACGTAACCATCAGGACTAATCACTCGAATTGTGTTTGCAAGAGTATCCGTGAAGTAGATATTTCCACTTTTCTTATCGAATGTCGTATCTACAGCGGATTCGATTCTTGCGTTAATCGCCAGCCCGCCGTCGCCAGCACTAGGATAGTCTCCTCCCGTAGTGAGGCTTGAGAACACACCTTTAGCATCGATCTTGTATATTGCACCGCCAAAAATTGACCTCGATGCAAAGAGGTTGCCGCTAGCATCTGTTGTTATTGAGTTTCCTGCGATGGACGCTATGCGCTTATATTTTCCTTCTCTGATCTTTCTTCGAGAGCCATCGCCTTTAACGAGCGTAGAAGAATCATTTTCAAAATAATGCTGAGCATCGAGGCTCCAGCCACCCAGTCCAACATCAGCTTTAGGGGTGCCTACGAATTGTCTTCGAGTCGAGACCAAAGATCGCGTTGTCTGTTCCCTTCCTGGAGTAGGGATAAACAGGAAGTTGCCCACATACGATCCAAAGTCATTACCTACTCCGTCGCTAGCGAGCCTCGTGCCATAGGTTGCTCTGTATACATATTCCAACTCAATGAATGCGTTTCTACGGCCTATCGCGTTTCTACCAAATTGATCTTTGCCGTCCCAGACGTATTCAAACTTGGCATTCGGGCTTGGTTCGAAAGTTCGTTCGAACGGCATTCCTAGTCCAGAAATCTTAAGTTTCACGCTCACGAGGCTATCTGGAATTGTTGCTCCAGTAAGAGTTGTTCGGATGGTGTAGTCTTTCAAACGGCCTGGCGATTGCATGGTCGAATATCTCAAGCTGTGTGGAGTGCCTTGTATGGGCACTGACTCTGCAAGCGTTTGAGATTCGACATAAATGATACAACCTGGATCCGCGCAGGCCTTTTCATCCGCCTTATCCTGGTCTTCGTCCATCTCGGGCTTCTTCGCATCCTTATCGAGGGCGATTGACGGATTATGGTCATAGATACTGAAATGGTGCAAAGGTGTTCGCCAAATCGATTTGTTAACAGCGTCAGGATAGATTTTTGCGATAGCGACTAATTCTTCGTCTGTGAGTCCTTTGACCGAGGACAGGTAATTGTCGATTGTGTAGAGTGAGTAGTGAACGTCATCAGCAACGCTCACACTACGGTCAGTGAACTGCGAGGCCGGTCCTACATAAACGACGTGATTAGTGCCAGAGATGTTGCCGACGTTAGGTTTGACGCCTACGGCAAAACTCATCGCTGCTGGTGCGTTGATGTTTTTGACCAGAACGAAATCACTAGCGCTCTTAATGCTAGACCAGTCAACGGCGATGCCTTCGGGTTTAGCGATTAGATTGAATCCGTCACCATCGTCATCATAATTTCCGCAATTGATTCCAGACTCTTTTTGAAGAAGTGACCATGAGTTCACTGTAACGCTCGAGTAGACGGATGTGCCCACACGAAGCTCCCATGTCCCATCGAGAGAGATACCATTTAAGAGACTTAAAGACTGAGAAGGAATACTTTGGTCAGGGTAGAGAGTCACAAGACTCACGCCGGACTTTGTCGAGTAGGGCTTGAGGATGACCTTTACACCAGACGGAGAGATCAATTCGGCATTCACATTGAGTATTTTTGGGGAGCTGATGTTCACTCCAATCTTCAATCCACTGCCTACAGTTGCGCCGCTTCCAGCGATCGTTAAGCGACTCATTGCGTATTGACCACCAAGGATAGGTGCTGACGTCAGTGGCAAGGCATCGACAAGTTGGCAATTTGCAGCGGGCGCGAGTCGTGTTCCCTTTTCCGAATAAAGCTTTTCATATCGTGGGGTGATGTCGTCAGCAGTACCATCACCCTTCGTGTCTACTTTTGCCTTACCATTTTCAATTGATAGAATCTCGACGACTTGGCCGTTCTCTGAAGGTATCCATAGAGCCTTGCTAGGATCATAGTACCCATTTGGCAGCACGCTACCTGTGGGCAGACCTACGAAGTTATCTACGTATGAATAAACCGGGCGATCGAAGTCAACGGTCTTAGCACCCGCAGCTTTAGCTTCCGCAATGGAGTACTCAGCGGCGAAGGTGTAGCCAGAGGTTTCTGGCAATGACGCAGGCATCGCCTGGAGCCCATTTGCTCCTTTGGTGAACTCAGTGACGGTTAGGGAGATGTTGCCAAGGTTCTGACGTGTTCCGTTTGGTAAAAGAATGCTTGCTTTGGTCCCGGCCGGGACAGCGACTACAGGTGTTCTAATGCCGTCCTGATCTTCTACCGATTCGCCAATCGCGAACTGGGTTCCGACTGTTGACCCGCTAAAATTCAGAGCGCTGACAACTGAGCTTTGTTTTGTGAGGAAGATCTTCGGAACTGCAACTGTTGTACCTGGCTCTGAGAGGAGCGTTCGCTGAGCCGCTAGAAAGCCAGTCCTCTCAAAATTGACGGTTAGGCGAGCGCCTGCATTGATCACGAGATTGTAGCTACCGTCAGCGCGGCTCAGAGTCGATCCAAATTCAGGATGATCGAGAACAGTCACTTTTACGGCGCTTAGACCTTCACCATCGCTATCAACCACTGAGCCAACCAAAGCTCCGACAGACTCGGCTACAAACACTGAGGCTTGAGTGCCTTTTTGAATTGGGTCTGTCCCCTCGAACAGAAACTTATTTAAGGAGTAGAAATCGATTGGAGCGTTTTTAGCAACCTCAGGAGCGATCTCTTTGGGGTCAGAGGGAAGCGCAGGCGCGGCAAGTGCCGAACCCTTCAACTGCACAATCGCCTCGCCAGCGACTGAATTTGAGCTAATGCTCAACTGAGCAGCTGATGAAGCGGCAGCTGAAGTACTTAGGTATTCAATCTCAATGTAACCATCTGCGCCAAAACTAATAAGCTCCTGGGTGTAAGAAGTCACAGTGAAGGCTGAAACATTTGCACCCTTCAAAATCGCAGAGGTGAGTTGCAATTTACCTGGACCAAGATTTCGAATGGCAATCTTCTTCTTCGCGATCTCGTTCACAAAAACAGGTTCGAAGGTAATTGCTGCGGGCGCTGCGAGAGTTGTGGGAGCAACTGCGTCTCCGCTGAGGTTTACCTTAACAGCACCATTGCTAGCGTTTGATTCGATGGTCAAGACTGCGTTTGAACTGCCTTCAGCTTTTGGAAGATAGTTGAGGGTTAGTTTTCTGCTTGCTCCGGCTGCTAGGTTGGGGGAGCCGTCGATCGTGTAAGAGAAATTCGTACTGCCGGACCCTGTGAAGATCATACTTTTAATCTGTAGTTCCGACGCTCCTGAGTTTGTAATGGTCAAGCTGTCAGACTTCGCCTCGTTGGGCTTGATCGTACCAAAGCTAATGCTTGTTTTGCTCAAAGCAATTTTAGGAGCACTCACTTCGGCTGTGATCGTAAGCGTCGAAGATTTATACGCATTACTTTTAAAGCTCACTGCAAAAGATTTGAGGCCAGTTTGTTTCGCAGTGAAACGAGATGTGTAGAGGGTGAAGCCTCCTGGCTGAATTACTGTGGTGCCAACGGGCAGGATGGAAAGTTCTGTCGAGACGTTGTTTGTAATCGAATTGCCAGTAATGGTAAGTGGCGCTTTGCCGAGGTTAGATACTTTGAAAGTCTTCTCGATCGCCGCTGCACCTATTGAAGAAATTCCCATATTCAAACTGATAGGATCAGCTACGAGCTGTGCACCTACGACTTGCCCTTTTAGAGTGATAGCTGGGGAGGCAGAATTCGCGACGAATTTTAAACTCGTTTGATAGCTAGCTTCGATATTATTAGGTGGAAAGAAACTGATTACAACGGTTTTGCTGGCCGCTGGTGCGAGAGTGAGAGATTGGGGCAAATCTGTAGTGAAAGATGCGTTCGATGGGGTGAGTTGAATACCTGATAAGATTAGAGGCGAATTGCCGGTATTTTTAAGCAGCACTTCTTTCTTTACCAAAAGGCTGCCGCCAATGGTCAGAGTACCAAAATCGATATCAGTTAGAGATAGAGTCAGTTGCGCGCCGCCGCCGATGCCTTTAGCTGTGAGAGTTTGTAGGCCAGCAGGATCGTTTGAAGCGATTTTGAAGCTCGCTTCAGCTGCGCCCAAGGCTAAAGGTTTAAAAGTCAGCACGCCATCTGCACTCTGACCTGCTGGAATAGTTTTTGGTATTGCAGATAAGGTAAGTGAATATGCAGAGGATCCTGTGAGTGCAATCGAAGTAATCTTGAGTTCGGCATTGCCTGAGTTGGTAAAAGTTATTTTGCTGCTAATAGCTTCACCAACTTTTACGTTGGAGAAGTCGTAGGTAGTAGGATTTAAGACGAGCTTGGGTGTGGCGGCGGGTGCTGCTTTGCCTTTACCTTGCACGGAGGCGATTTGCACTGGGATGTCGTAACCCGCTTTCTTAGCTGTTACGAGGACTAGGCCACTACTCGAGCCGACCTTAGCAGGCTTATAGAGAAGCTTAAGCGAGCGCCGCTCATCTGGTTTTAAATCGAAGGGAGTCTTGTCAGAAGTAGTGTACTCACTATTGCTGAATTGAATACTTGAGATGGTGATGTTTTGGGGCGCTGGGTTGTATATGACAACCTCCGTCGCAGAAGTTTTGGATATTTCTGTTTCGGGAAAGGAAATAGACGTCTTCTCAAAGCATCCTGATGTGAAGTAAGAAAAGAACATCATCAGGATCGTGAGTGTTTTGATAGACAAGTTATTCTCCAGTGCTTAAGAGCGAATCTTGGAGAGTTCCTTCGGCGATTATAAAAAAATCGTTAATACTGATGAATTAATCATTTGGTTAACGAAGGTTGACTAGTGCTTTTGAATTTATCTCAAGTCATCGAAGGTTCAAAAAACAAAGTTTCCTTAGAATTCAATGGGTAAATGCTTGCAGGGTTGAGTTGCAGAGATGGAATTCATGATCGCTGCAATCAGTTTTGGTGGTGGTAGGGCTACAGGGAAGGAGGTATGGCGACATGAGTGAGCGGTCTATGGATCGAAGTCTTGAATAGGCAGTGTCTCGAAAAGATGAATAGGAGAGAAAAGGCATGGATCGTGTCCGTTCCATCTCCACGACTTAATCGCTGCACCTTGGCGAAAACAATAGCCTAACATCATTTCCCATCACGAAATGTTTCGTATCCAAAACTTTTTGGTTTGGCTCATACACAAGCTCGGCCTGATATCTCGCGGCCGGCATGAGTTCGACTCTTTTTTCGGTGATCTGAGTATTAATGAAGATAATGGATTCCGCGTCGCTCGGCTTGGATACTTCACTCAATGTCCGAAGCCTCACGAACATACTCGCTGTCTTCCAAGTCAAGGTATTAGCGTTGTTATCAGACGCTCCCTTTAATGTAGGCGGATGTCTGTATGTATTGGCTCCAAACGGGAGCTACCCCATTTTTCTGCAATGAGATGCAGGCATCTACATCGGTAACCCTGTCGCTCCTAAAATGGATCGAAATTTTTTCAGTCTCGACCGTTTGATACTGTTATTTCTAAATTACCCACCGTCTTGACAAGTATTCCGCCTTTAGGGACTTGAGAAATAATTTTTCCTTTCTCACTGCGGTTGTAAACCCTTTTTACTCTCGAAATCTTAAATAGACCCATTCTAGAATCAAACCTTTCTTTTTCGGTGTCAAAATTAATGCCTATGATCGAAGGTACGACCCAATCGTCACCGATTTTTGTAGTCCAGTTGTTTCCAGGCCAGGATTTATACTCCTCTTCAGTCGGCTTGTAACCGCCTCGAGCTAGCAACTTGTTTGAAAGAAAACCAAGAATTACGAAAGTTAGTAATATATTTTTTTCCATTACATCTTCTAAACGAAATTAGTTGCGGTTTTACACCGATATCAGGAAGGAAAGTTGCGTTAGCATTTTATTTTGTATAATAAATTTAAAAAATCCCTAGTTACTGGATTCTTTTTTAGACCAAATCAAAGGCAAGACGATACAAAGGACACAGCTTGTAAAAATTGTCGACAAATCACCTGCTTTTTGAACTATTTCGAGAAAATCGACTTCATTGCCGTATTTCTCCTTCAGACCCAAGCACTCGCCTGAATTCTTTTGAAAGCTACCACCCATTTCTACGCAAGTAGTCAGAGGGTCCTCTCGCATGATCCAAATACTCGCAAAGCAGCAGAAGAATCCGACAAATATTGTAACTGCGATGTTTTTAGTTCTAGACATGACAACCTTTCAATATGGCCTTCCTAAGGACCGTCTCTACAGACAATGATCTTTATTCCTAGAGGAGCTGTTTTCGAGCGCCCTGCTAATTGCCTCGCTCTTATTGAATTCGTGTAGCGATGGGTTCAAACTCGCAGACTTGTCACAGAGCTGAATCTCCACCAACCCTGCTCTTTAAAATTGAGTCTAATCAGAAAGAGTAATAACCAGCTTCTTACCAAGAGCTTGCATCAACTCCTCAACTTTCGAAAATGAAGCCTCGCGAGTTGCTTTCTCATAGGCATAAACTGAGTTATGATTTTTTGACCCAACGATTTTCGCAAGCTCCGAAAGCGTTAAGCCGTTGTTGTTTCGATTCCTCTCGATCATTATTCCGAGGGCTTCTGAAATGTTTTCGGGTTCGATAAATGCTTGCCCTTCTTTTTCGTTAATCCAACCGTATTGAATTTTGAAATCCGGATAAAGTGATAGGATAGCGTCCGATAACATATAGAGCGCATCGCTACACGATTTTCCTTGGGTCATAACGCAGAAGGTTTCACATTCTGCTAGCCAGAATTTTTCGTCTTTGAATATTTTGGCAGAGATGAGCATGACGTTCTCTCTTTCTTAGAATCATGAGCTTTCTGTAGCTCGTTTCAGAATTGCTTTCGCAAGCTTTTCATTGATTTCATTGTGTCTACGAACTGCTTCTGTCTGATTGCCCTTCTTCCAGACGTCATGATTTTTGCCCCTCTTGTCAAATTCCTACCCTCGCTTATTAAGGGCGGCCAATATATTCCGATGCTTCAAAGCCGTCCTTACAACGATTGTTGTATATCATATCGGCAAATTCAAATAGAAATTTACAGCATTTGTTGTAACCCTATATAGTATTGTTATTGTTGAATTATTGTAGGGTAGTTAAGGTTAACTCGTTCTTCTCTGTAAAACGGCCTAAGGTCACGGCCTGTGCTAAGCGTTGGCAGTTTTACAATTTAGACTGGAATCTAACGATCTCAAATTCTTAATTAAGATTGAAAAACGCTTTCTAATTTTCGAAAGGTGAGAAACGATTTCCAGATCGATGGTGCTTGGCTACTTAGAACGAGTGATAGATGTTTCTGTAAGAAATTAATTTGTAAGCAAGGTTGTTTCTGATTACCTCTAATGTTTTCATAAATTCTTTAAGCTCGAAAAAATCTGTGTATCAAATCATTCGGCCTAAAGTCTATCTCAGGCAGTTCTCATGAAAGTTAATTTGATTGATTTTCTTGAGTGATGATTCAATATCTTTTCGCTCCTTAAATAATGGTCGAGATAATCTTTCACAGATAAGTTTCCTGACATTAATAGGGGAGCTATCCCAAGCGATCAAGAAACATTTGGCATTATCAGTAGCTAATGACTCAACGCTTTCAGAAAAAGCTGCGGAGACTTCGGTGTTACCATTAATTAAAGGAGCTAGGCTAAAAAAATCTATAACAGTCTTTTTGTTTTTACAGGATTCAGCTTTTTTAGACTGCTCGTTAAATATATGGAAAAATGAAGTGTAGTCATTCTTGTAAAATTCCGAAAAATTCTGCTTCAGATAGCTAAAATCTTTCTTTTCGAGTTTTTCCTTTTCCGAAGCTAAGCACTGAGTGGTATTCGCATATAGAACAGCTACGATCACGATTGTTTTTACAAGTTTTTTCATTCGTATTTCCTCACTATTTTAGCGAAGCAGTTTCGTTACACGGGGCGTTCTGAAAAGCTGCATACTGAAAGATTAATTGCAAAGAAAACGTCCCGCCCACCAAGTAAAGC
>SEDW01000597.1 GCA_004193325.1 Pseudomonadota bacterium
ATCGATTCTTGATAAATTTCTGCGGAATTGAGGGCATATTCGGCTGAGAAATGATTCATCAGCTCGCGAGGCAGACCTGGTGTGAGCCAAGGCTCTGGAGAAAAATCTTTGTAGGCGGCGCGAAAGAGGGTCTTAACGTGTTGAGCCGGCCAGGGACTGCAAACAGCCTCGAGCTCACCCAAAGTTAAATCAAAAAAATCCTTCATCTCGATCCCCTTGTCGCTGCCAAAAAGCAGCCCCACATTAGAGATTTGATGAAGGATCCGCAAGCTATAAAGGGCCTTAGACCCTTAAGAAATCACGCTTTGCCGTGCCGCTTTTCGAGTTCTTCGGCCATGGCGTTCAAGGCCTTCTCGAGGTCTTTGAGGTGAACGTCTTTTTTACGAAGGTTGAGACGGGCGCTGTAATAGCCGTTAGTCATACTTTGCACAAATTTCGTTACGGCTACGAGAGGACCTGTGTGCTGATGATGAGAGCGCACGATAAGGACAATCATAACAACAATATAAGCGACGATAGAGAGCCCGAGACCAACCATATTGCGGCGAACGATGTCGTTCATTACGAGTTCGTGCTGCAGGCCGACGTCCACGACCTTAAAGATTTCCTGGATCTGGACATACTGCTCGGAGAACATCAGATATGCAAAAACGCCGGCTGTCGCGAGAAAGACCAGGGTGGCAGCAATCAGTTGAATGCCAAAGCGCGTGGCCAAAAAGAACTCTTTGATCAGAGGGCCCAGACGACGTCCATTTTCTTTTCGAGTATCCGATGCCATTATGGGCCTCTCCTGACAGAATTGAGGTAAGACTCGACCAATTTAATTGAAGTTACTATGACAGTGTGCCCCGGACGGTCCAAAAACGGCAAGAAAAATCTTGCGTTTTCGGGAACTCACAACTAGTCTGCCAGCTCTCGTCTATAACTTTTGCGAGTGGAGTCGAAATTGCACGGTTCAAGACACAGAAGAAAGCATCCCAAAGGTCGTCGCAAGGTTGGTCGTAAGAAGCGTCGTATGATGCGTCTTCGTCGTTCATTGCGTACCAAGTAATCCCTGATAGAAGCCCTCGGGCTTCCTGGGAGTGGTTTATGCGGCATCGTAACCTATCGGTTATCGGTGCCGCTTGATCCGTTTGCCCTCCCCTAGCTCAATCCGCTTATACATTCTTCTCCTCCGAGATCTCGCATTCCATCAGGCTTTCAGCCCTCAATATCGACCCTAACTGCGTTTTGCATGTAAGGCTTCTCCTCCTAGTTCTGAATCACCAAATGAACCATTAGTTAAAAATTAAGTTCGGATGAGAGACCTAACCTTTCTCTGTAGATAGTGCACATCGTCAGCTCAACACTGCGTCAATCTTTTCCAAATGCTTTGCAATTCCCATGACCCTCTAAGCTATAATGAAGTGCAAAAGGCCTTTGTTGTTTTGCGCGATCGTAATCGTGTTCAGCTGGAAGCTCTGGTCGATCAGGGTAAACAAGCCGTTCAACAGGCTGTTGATTCCTATGAACAGGTAATGGACAAGGTCCGTGGCATGGAGCTGACTAAAAACCGTCGCGGTGCCTATAGGACTTTAAACTACACCTACGGCAACTACCTCGACCTCCTCCCTGCCGAGATCAAAACCAGCATATGCAACGACTGTCTGCGCATCGGCATCAAGGAAGGTATCAACTTTCAAGAGCTGAGCCAGTGGCTTCAACGCGGCATCCAGCACGTAATGGAACACCCAGGTCGTGATGCAGTTGAAGACGCCCTTGACTTTCTCGAGGCCTATGGAGACTATTTTCTAACTGAAGCGAATGGTAAGGGCGAAAAATTCCTCACCAATCTTTTGCTAAGGTTGAAACCAGCTGCTATGGAATGGGACTTGTCGCCAAAGCTTAACGAAGTAGCCAGCGACTTTCGATTGACTGAAGTCATGGATGTGTTTGTCTAATCCCCTTGTAGGTCTCCCTTCGGAGTTCCTTCATCGGGACTTTTCGGAGTGGAACCCAACTTGAGCAGAAACACTAAGCAACCCGCGAAAAAGAAGAGTTCGTCAAACGCTGCCAAAGCCAAGACCACCAAGACTTCGACTCCCAAAAAGACCACTAAAAAAGCAACTGTGAAGAAAGCTGCCGCGAAGCCGGTTGAGCCTAGAGAGACGAAACGTCTTTCGACTCTCAAATCTGCTCCGAGCAGCCTTCCTCACCGTATGCCAAAGCCCTTAAAGCCTAGCCAGGTCTTCGCCAACTGTTCCACCGCGCAGTTCGACTTCGACACCACCAAAGACATTCCCAGCACTCACGAGATCATCTCGCAGGATCGTGCCATCCAGGCAATCAATATGGGTCTGAGCATTCAACGCCCAGGCTACAATATTTACGTGGCCGGAATTGAGGGCACCGGGAAGACCAGCGTCATCCGCCAGTTTCTCCAGACTTGGTCTGCAAATTCCGAAGCTCCACCCGACTGGATCTACCTCTACAATTTCTCGGAACCGGAAAATCCGCGTTGCCTCACCGTTTTGCGCGGCGAAGGCAAAAAATTCAAAAAGAGCATGGAGCAGTTGGTAAAATCGCTCCGCTCCGAAATTCCGGTGGCTTTGCAAAGCGAAGACTACGAGAACGCCGTCAATACCTACATATCATCTGCCAACGACTACAAGTCGAAGCTCTATAGCGATTTGGAAAAACTCGCCAAGTCCAAAGAGTTCATCATCAAGTCGACTCGCATGGGTATCGAAACCATTCCTGTCCTCGATGGTCGCTCTTTGACCGAACGCGACTACTCCAAACTTGGGGAAGCGGACCGAACAAGCATCGAAGGCCGTCGCTCCGAACTCGAGCCCGAAGTTCTCGACTTCGCCCGGAAGGTTCGCGGGATCGATAAAGAAACTGCTGAACAGCTGGAAAAACTGCGTGACAGCATCGGCGAGCAGATCGTTCAGACTTTGATCGCGCCTTTGGTGGAAGAGTTTGGAGAATTCCCGGACATCGCCGCCTACCTCGAAGAGGTTCGTGAGGACGTTAAGGAAAATCTCCTTGAGTTCGTCGAAGAGGAAGCAGGTTCTTCCGAAGAGCAGTCTTTCCCGGAAGAGGGAGCCAAGGACAAGTTCAATAAGTATAAGGTCAACGTCTTCGTCGATAACTCAAAGACTGACCGCGCGCCGGTCATCATCGAAGACAACCCGACCTATTATAATTTGTTTGGCAAGATCGAGAAGAACGTCGAGCACGGTATGTACCTGACCGACTTCACCATGATCAAAGCCGGATCGATCCATCGTGCCAACGGCGGCTACCTTGTGCTTAACGCACTCGATATTTTCCGCACGGGTTCAACTTGGGAATCTTTGAAGCGTATTCTCCGCGCCCGCAAAGGATTCATCGAGGACATGGGCGAGCAGTATTCGCTTCTTCCGACCTCGGGCCTGCGTCCTGAGCCTATGCCTCTCGACCTCAAAGTCATCTTGATCGGTACCGACGAGATCTATCACGTCCTCTTCCAGGAAGACGAAGAGTTCCACAAGATCTTCAAGGTCAAAGCGGACTTCGACTTTAAGATGGAACGGAACCCGATCAACATTCAGAGCTACGTTCACTTCATTGCGACACGTGTGAATCTCGAAAAGCTCGCGCCTTTCGATCGTTCGGCCGTTGCGGCAATCGTTGAGCACGGCTCGCGAATGGT
>SEDW01000598.1 GCA_004193325.1 Pseudomonadota bacterium
GCCGGACCTGAGTAGCTGAAGTTTTCATTCTCAAGAGAGAAGCGAACGTTCTTCAAGGGGATTGTTCCGCTCGACTCTTCTGCTGTTGCGGCTGCTGCTTCGTCCTGAGAGACCGCTGCCTGACCGCGAGCGGCCGGATGCATAGGCTCCTGATCGACTTCTACCGCTTCCAGGGCCTTGGGCTTAACTGTGCCAGGGGCCGGGCCTTTGACAGGCGGAGGGCCTGCTTTAGGAGGCTCAGGCTTGGTCTGGCCAGGGGCGCTGACGATCGGACTATCGGATTCTGCCGCGACAAAGGCTTCTTCCGCCTTAGGCTTCGCACGGAAATTCCGGCGTGAGGCAATGTCATCGACTCGTGCGCCGCTACCGATCTTAATCGCATTCTCGCTATTCAGGGAGGTGATCAGTGCGATCGAAGACTGAGATTTGCTCTCGATGATCTTGGCCTTGCCGAGTGGGCGCTTTTCAAATTCGAGCCAGGTGCCATCGATCGGATTCTGGCTCTTGATCGCCATGTCGAGGAATTCCAGAGTGTCGCCTTCAAGAACGTTTTGATCCTTGCCGGCCGAGAGAGTCACGTAGCGGCCCTGAAGGGACGTGACGAAGACATCGATCGGATAACGGTTTAGAACGCGGAAAGTAAGATCGCGGATTTTGGAATCGAGGGCATCCTCGTCGGCGCTTGCCACCCAGGTCATTGGCACGCGATCCGTCTCGGTCACGTAGTTTTCGAGCTCAGGGCTTAGAAGGCGTGCGGTGAAGATCACAACATCGCCCTGCTCGGTGACGTTGAGGTTCAGATAGGCGTCGAGTTCGTAGTCTTCCTTAAGCTTTTTACGGCCCTCGGTATTCGACCAGTTGTCGGCGATGATCGTGTCGTTGATGAAGCTGTAGCGCTTGGATTCGCGAACGACCTTGGCAAAGATCTGTTCGATCCAGGGCTTTTTACGAGTGAGTGTAGGACCGGCCTCTCCCTGCCAGTAGACCGGGAGAACGCCTGCATATTTAATTGAAGGGACTGCTTTAAGATCGGCACCCTCCGCTATTCCCACCACATTCCAAAAGACAAGAAGAGTTGTGAGAAGGCGAAGGAGTGATTTCATCTTTAAAGTTTCTCCACGGAGTGAGTCGAACCATCGAAGGAAACGCGGCGTTTGCCTTCTTCGATTATAGTCTCGATATGAACGGGCCGGCGCCAGACTTTAAACAGGTTACGCAAACACTCGACAGTGAATTCGTGTTTAAGGTCCGTGCCTTCGTGTTTGTGCTCGAGCAAGAGCTCGTTACGATTCTTGAAGTTTCCATCTTTGACGACGATGATCGGCTGCCCAAAGTTGGTCAGCTGATTGAGCATCTGGGCTTTGACTTTGCCAAAATCCCGGTCGCTGATCACATACCGATTGTTTCGGCGATCATAGTCATAAATGAAAAGCTTATGCTCATGACAGAAGTCTTCGTCGAGATAAGCATCAAGAAAGGTAATATCGTTATGAATACGACGAATTTCAAATAACTTTTGATTGCCAAGTCCTGCCTGTGTATCCCAAGCTGCCCGTTTTTTGGGATCTTCACAATTTACATAATCAAGTCCGAATTGACCCTTATCCCACCGACGTTTGGTGTGGCGCAACAGCTCGAGTCCAAGCTTGTAGGGGTTTAGCTGTCCTGGTGCCGAGGCAACGACGCCAGAGTGCTGATCGCAGTAATCAACGATTTCCGAATCGTTCAAGGGATGCAATTCCGTCATCATCTGACTGTGCCAGTAGGTGGCCCAGCCTTCGTTGAGGATCTTGGTCTGTCCTTGAGGAGCGAAATAGTAGGACTCATCTCTGATTATACCAAGAACTCGCCTCTGCCAGCTATTGAGCGGCGCGTTCTCCATCAGGAACTTCAGGACATCCCGTTGAGGTTCCTCAGGAAAGTTCTTCTTTTTTTTCTGCTGATCTTCTTGTTTCTTCGTTTGTGAGTCGATGAAGTCCTTAGGATTCACATAAGAGTCCATGTATTTCTTCGACTGGAGCTTGTTGACCGGATCAGGACGATAGACTTCTTCCTCCTCCTCTTTAATCCCCTGGCTGTTCTTGGCCGGCTGATTGAAGGGAGCGTAGATGTCGATCAGGTTCTCGAGGGAAAGACAGCAGTCGAGGAAATCCTCAACCTCATCGTGCCCAACGTCTTCAATGAAGCGGCGGATAGTCGATCCATGGTTGGCCATTTGATCGAGCATCTTTCTATTCGTCTTTGAAAACCAATAGTTATTCTTAAAGAAATCGCAGTGGCCATAGACGTGCGCGATAACCGTCTTCTGGCTGACCATACTGTTGGCCCGGAGGAGATAGGCGTAACAGGGATCATTATTGATAACCATTTCGTAGATGACCGAGAGGCCATAGGTATAGCTCTTCGACAGGCGCTCGTAGTCCATACCGAAGCGCCAGTGAGGGTAGCGGGTCGGGAAGCCGCCATAGGCAGCGATTTCGTTTAGCTGTTTATAGTCGATCAGTTCAAAAATAGTGTCGAAGTAGTCGAGACCGACTTCGCGGGCTTTTTTACCAATGCTGAGAGCGATTTCGCGAAGTTCGGGAGTCAGCTGGGTATTGTAGTTCATGGTTTACTTTCCCTTCCCTAGAAAGACTTTGAGGGCATCCATGATCGATTCGCGGTCTTTGATCTGACAGGTCGT
>SEDW01000599.1 GCA_004193325.1 Pseudomonadota bacterium
GGCAATCTCCTCGATAACACCATTCTTCTCCTCATGCCGGGCATGGGTCAGGGTGCAAATCACAATCATGTGGACATCGCTCTGGCGATGATTGGCAAAGGCGGCGGCACACTCAAGACCAACCAGCATTTGAATTTTCCAGGTGAAGCTTTTGCCAACGTGCACTACACGCTACTTCAGGCGATGGGTGTTAAGCCTGAAAAATGGGGCTTCGACGGCAAGAAGATTCTTCCAGGTTTGCTGGCTTAATTCCTCAAGCATAACAAAAATTTCTCTAGGAATACCTTGGTGATAATGATAATCACTATTACGTTTCTGTATCAATCAATACAGTCGATTTAACGTAGTATTAAGGTATAACTCCATGAAATTTATTTCAGTAGCCGCTATGGTCCTCGCACTGGGCGCTTGTTCCGATGCCAAAAACAACTCGGCTCAAAACGCCGATCAGAAGCCTATCGCTCTCAATAACGATCCCGTCAGCCAGGTTCCTCTTCCAGAGACGACTCCCACTCCCGTTCCGCTTCCTGAAGGCGACGGTGCTGTAGAACTTTCCACTCTCACGATCGATGCTTCCGACAAAGTGAACTTTCATTACTTCACTCTTGAGAAGGGTAAACTCGTCGAAGCTACTTTAGCCGATGAGTGGATCTTCGCTGTTCGCCGCTACATCTTTCAAACCAATACCGGGAGCAATGGCACTTTCACGGGTGGAGGCTATCTTTCTCCAATCGCCGAATACGAAACCTTCGCTGCCTGCGATGCAAAAAAATTCAACGTGGACGAAGTCGTCACCGTTCTTGGCTACACGATCTCGGCGAATCAATATTTGTCTCAGTGGTACGAGTACAATGATCTCGGTTCGATTCAACCGACTCAAGAGTTTTTCGCCATCGGCCGTGACAGTGATTGTCTAAAACTCCGCGTTGTTTCCTACGCAGCGGGCGTTTACGAGATCGAGTACCAACAGGTCAAATAAGTTTTATTCTCCTTTTTAAAGACATGATGAAGACTCTCCTCGGGAGGGTCTTTTTTTATTTGGAGAAAAGAATTCGATATTCAACTGGACCGGAGGTTTAACCTGCTCTTATTCTCGATAGAATAATCTGGATAAAACCGGCAAATCACGCCGCAACGGCACAAAAAGGGAATCGAAGCGAATGGATCTTAGTATGTTTGCAGGCGAACTAGTCGTAATTGTCGGACTTGCTCTCCTCAACGGCCTTCTTTCGATGTCTGAAATGGCCATGGTCTCCGCTCGAAAATTCCGCCTCCAGCAGAAAGCCTCCGAAGGCAGTTCCCGCGCCAAGACCGCGCTGGCATTGATCAACGAACCCTCCCAGTTCCTCGCCTCCATCCAGATAGGGATTACCCTCATCGGTGTATTTGCCGGTGCATTTGGTGGGGCGAATATAGCCGCCGAACTCGAACGCATTCTGCTCGACTACCCGCTCGTCGCGGCCTACGCGCCGGCGGTCAGTATGAGTATTGTTGTCATGATCGTTACACTTCTCTCACTCGTCCTGGGCGAGCTCGTTCCCAAACGTCTGGCCCTTGGTCATGCGGAGACGATTTCGCTCATCGTTGCCAAGCCGATAAAACTCCTCTCTATCCTTTCTCAACCCGCTGTTAAATTTTTGAGCATGCTGACTGAAGGCATATTGAAACTGCTTCGTTACAAAACTCCGACCGACGAAGGCGTTACGGAAGATGAAGTGCGCATGATGGTCGAGCAGGGAACGCAATCGGGTGTGTTTGAGAAGGAGGAGGAGAGCATCATCAATCGCACCTTCCGCCTGAGCGACCAGGCGGTGAGCGAAGTCATGACTCAAAGGCTGCAGCTCGTCTGTCTCGATGTTGACGATGAAATCGATTTCAACATTCAAAAGATAGTGGAATCGCATCACTCCTTTTTCCCTGTCTACGAGGAGAGCATCGACAAGGTGATCGGCATCATTTCTGTCAAAAAACTCTTTGCCTTCCAAAGGGTCGGAGCTTTGACAGAGATTCGTGGTCATCTCGAAGAACCGCTATTTGTCGCTGAAAGCATGGCGGCGCTTAAGCTCCTTGAGATGTTCAAGACCTCCGGCAATCACTTTGCCATCGTCATCGATGAATATGGCGGCTTGAGCGGAGCCGTTACCGCGATCGATCTCCTCGAGTCGATCGTCGGCGATCTGCCGGACAGTCGGCAGAAACAATTTGATAACGCGGTTCAGAGGGAAGACGGCTCCTGGCTGATCGATGGAATTATGAATATTTCAAAGCTTGAGGGACTGCTCAAATTCCCGGAGAAAGATTTTCTGGGCACTGAGTATCAGACCCTGGGCGGATTCATCATGGGCGAGCTTGGCAAGATTCCGAAAGAGGGCGAAATCGTCCACTGGAAGGGCTGGTCATTTGAAGTCATGGATATGGATGGCAACCGGGTGGATAAAGTGCTGATCGTGCTGCCGAAGGTGACTGAGCGCGATCCGGATGAGGATGGTTGATCAACACGAAAAAATCACTGCGCTTAAGCGATTTGTTTGGTCTGCGGATATTTTTTGGCAAGATAGGAATAAAGTCTTTTATAGACTCTTTCCCAAGTGTCGCGGTGAATGCCGTTGTTCATATTGTAGAGACCATTCTGTATGCCTAAGGCAACAAATCTTTGGTCATTCTCCTCTGCACCTTTTTTGAG
>SEDW01000600.1 GCA_004193325.1 Pseudomonadota bacterium
ACCTGATTAGCGTTTTCGAGAAACATTTTAAATTGGTCGTTAGCTTTGCTGTAGAAGGAGTCTGAAATGGTACCGGTTGATACGAGTTGGGCGAGAATACCTTTGGGGCCAAGGTCATAAGCAGGAGCTTGAGCTGCGTTGAGCGCAGTCGATGGCGACTTGTTTGGTTTGCTAAAGTTGAAAAAAGATTTGTTTGCCATCGGTCTGTCTCCTGGTTTGGCTGCTGAGGTGCAGCCATGCTTCTGCGGCGAAGGAGGAGACAGAGATGAGCTTATTGCAGACCGGCCTGATAAATTCTTAAGTAATTGAAATATCTAATCAATTCTCAAACGTTGCGGATAGAGTGATCTCTTTCCCGTCACGAACGACCAATATTTTGGTCTCGCCATCAGGATTTATAGTATTGGCAGTCGCGAGAAAATCGGTGGCCGATTGCAGTTCCTTGTCACCAATCTTGATGATCCGGTCGCCAGAACGAATGCCAGCTTTGTAGAAAATACTTCCCGGACTTAGATTCGTAACTTTGAATCCGGTCTCGGGCTGTTGGCCTTCAGGTGCTGGAGTCGGATCTAATTTGGATGTAACGGCCTGAAGACTTGAAGAGCTGACAAGGGATAGCAGAGCGGCGAATATAAGTCTTTTCATGAAAATAGTCCTCTTTAGGTGAATCATCGACGATCAATATACCGGTAAATCCGGACCTCGCCCAGGCTATTTCCAATATATTCCTCAATACGTAAGTGTATCCATGCAGGCTCTCTGCAAGTTAGCTGCAGTCACCTTGCGACAGTATTTTTATAGTTGGACTTGTCGATGCTCTTAATAGTTCGCATTGTGTCAATCGCGAGAACGAAAATCTAGAAAACATCCGCTTTGGTAAGCTTTTCCAACCGCCTTTTCATTGCGCAGATGCCCCCATCACGCTATACCCGACCGACCTCACATCGGAGATCTTCTCAATGAAAAACCCTATTATTTTAGCTTTAACTCTACTTGCATCACCCGCGTACGCGCATTTGGTTGATATCGACAAGACATTGCTCGAAGTCACAGATAACGATTCTGATACTGCTTATAAACTGGGTGAGACCTGTAAGAAGGCAGGGTTAGCAGGCCAAGACTGCTACGATTTGGCCGGCTTGAATGATCCAGATCAAGCGAAGGCGGCATCCAAGTGCTCGTCGCAGCAATATGCACCAACCTATATTAACAAATTTAAGGGAGCGAACAGCGATGAGCCGGCCGGTGCCCGAGGCCACGAAGTAGGAGGAATGCCACACACGGGGACTCTTCATTCAAAGGAAGAAGGTAATCATTTCTACACTGTTGATCCCACAGTTGCTAAGGCGGCTAGAGATAGTTACGAAGCCAAACTGATAACAGATGCTGCTAATAAGAAGCGCGAGACCAATGGCACCCGAAGCGAATCCAAAGATGTGTCCAAAACTGCTGAATTAGGTGTTAATGGAGGGCTGAGTGTTGAGGGCAACATCGGGATAGCTAAAGGGTCCCTTTCCAGTGGGACTGCAAGCGCAGGGTCTACAGGCGTTACGCATGGACAGGAAAAGACTGAGCCGGTGCTGTCTAAAGATGAGCTCGCAGCAATCTCCAAAAGAGCCGACGACGCCCTGAAAGATCCACGGTTAGGCGGGTACGATTACAATCTCATCTGTTCTGATCTCTGGGAGTTCTGTATGGGCCCGTCTGGAAGTACTATCAAAAGCCCGCTTTACAAAGGAAAGCCTAGTTCTAACAGTAGCGGCTCTCCCGTATCCCCACCATCTAAGGAGAGTAGTGGAGGAAAACCTTCTTCTGATCCCAAGAACCCGCCTAAGAGCGAGAAGGACAACCGAGGGGCAGACATTGGCCCAATCGAGACGCATGACGCAGGCATGTGGGCAGGAGGCGGGGAAGCAAACTCTGACGGAACGATGATAGCACGTCAAACAGAGGGCCCCGATAACGCTTTGAAAGCAGAATTCGAGGACTGTATCCGACGCGAAAAGCAGAAAATAATCTACGACCGCGGGTCCAAGACTGAAGATCAAGAAGCCACAACAGATGAAGATCGCAAACATCTCGCTGAAGAAAATCTTAAGCTTGGCCATTGCACTGAGTCGGTTTTAGGACGAGAATTCTGTCAGGACTTTAAGAACAAGCAAAATTCAACGTTTGCTCAAAACGCACTGATCGAGAAGGAAGAGGCAAAAAACCAGGCGTTGGAAAATCTTAAAAAACATGGTTGGTGTGATCCTGGTCAACTCGGTTCAGCATTTTGCAAAGCAGAAAAAGATAAGATTCTGAAGAATCCGATTCAAGATCCTTTGAATGAAGATCAGCCAAATCGCCTAAGCAGACCTATCAAGATCAATACAGGCGGTGGATACATAGTTGCTCCAAAACCGCCTAAAGCGACTCCTAAAACTATTTTTGATGGCAAATGAGGTTTACCCGTTATGAAAACGATACTTCTTCTAGTGTTTCTTTCAGCCTCCACCGCTTACGCACATCTTATCCCTTTGAAAGATGAGGCCCTGCTAACTGTGTCAGCAGGCCACTACGACACCGCATTCAAAATGGAGGACGCGTGTACCCGCTCAGGAGCAAAGGGAGATGATTGCCGTAAGCTGCTTGGATTTGGCGATTCGGTCAGAAGCAAAGCTGCAAGGGAATGT
>SEDW01000601.1 GCA_004193325.1 Pseudomonadota bacterium
AGAGGATCAATTGAGAAATTTCCCTGGCGACCAATCGACCCAAACTGATCGACATTCATCAGCCAGGCGACCCAGTTCAAATTTTTGGTTTTGGGATTCCAAGACATTACATACTGAGGGCGAGAAATGATCCACGAATCATCGCTCGAGGTGAGAGCAGGTAGTCCATAAGGAAGGTTTGCGTTCTTCGTGGGATCGGCTTCGCCAAGATAGATCGGCTTTTTCACGCTGTTTAAGATCGGGTCGGGAATCCCGGAAACCGTGCCGTCGGTGGAAACAATTGATTCCGTCGTGCCGTTCGTCGTTCCAGCAGGCACGCTCGCTTTCGTGCCATCTCCGGTCTCAACGATGGGCCCGGGGGACTTATCGACCGGAGAAGGCTTTTTACTGCCGCTTGTGCTCTGACAGGCTACGCTCGTTAAGAAAACCAAGATTGAGAGTTGTTTCAACATTGCGCATCCTCCAAAAGACCTAGACGCTCAGCTTTATCATCGGCATTTTTAGAAGAAACCTAAGGCTTTGACTGGGGCTGCGCACGTCGTCCGGAATTCGATCGAATGTAAACAACCGAACCTTTCAAAATGCCCGGAGAAGAAACAAAAAGTATCGGATCTAAAAACTTTTATTCTGTTTGAAACCATCTAATCTTACGAAGGAAAGCAAGCGTTTTTCAGGATTTGACCCAAGGGAGAAAAACTCTGTGATATTGGGATCAGGGTCTTTTGATCCGAACAGTCAAAGGTGAAAAGACCAAGGGTGAGCCGTGAACGAAACTGTGCGAAAAAACTTTGAACGGGGCGATCGAGCAGCGCGAGCTGTCTTTAGCATTTGTGCCTTCGTTGCTGTTTTGGGCATGATTGTTCTCCTCGGCTGGGCCTTGGATATCTCTGTCCTGAAATCAGTTCTCCCGGCTTTTATTTCAATGAAAGCAAACACAGCTCTCGGACTGATGACATTATCCGGATCACTTTTCCTCCTATATTTTCAAGATCAGAAAGCGCAGATCGCATCAAAGCTTCTAGCCGCAGTCGCTTGTACAATCGGCGCATTGACCATGAGCGAATACCTTTGGAATATCGATCTTCACATTGATGAATTTCTCTTTCTCGACCCCATGGGTGTGAAGGGCCGCTTTCCGCGTGGCAGACTGGCTCCTATCACAGCCTCTTGCTTCATGCTCTTTAGTATCTCCCTTCTTCTCGTCAGCAATTCGAGTCGCAAGGTTCGGTCCTTTGCTCAACTCTTTAACTTCATCACCTGGATCGCTGCTTGTCAGGCCTTTCTAGGTTATGTGACAGGCATCACGCACTCATTCGGCAAAGCCTATTACTCCCAGATGGCCCTTCATACTTCTGTGGGCATATTCCTCTTGTCAACGGCACTCCTCATCGCCACGCGCCGTGAAGGAATGGTCGCCGTTCTTATCAAGAAAAGCGTCGGCGGTTTGGCAGCTCGCCGGATGGTGGCCAGTGCAGTACTGATTCCATCGTTTGTGTGGTGGATCAGCGCCCAGGGTGTATCGGCCGGATACTACGATGAAGACTTCGCAACCCTAATCCGCGTCCTAGGCAACATGATTCTTTTCTTGAGCGTAGCCTGGCATGACAGCTTGAATTTGCATGATCTGGACGAAGATCGTAAGCGTAAAAACCTGGCTCTCAGCAATTCTAACGAACTCCTAAACTCAACTGTCGAAGAGCAGTCTCGGATGCTCGTGGAATTAAGACGTGCACAGATTGAAATTGTGGAAAGCAAAACGGCCTTCGAACACATCGCAGAAACACTTCCGCACATGATCTGGACGATGCTGCCCGACCGCACTATCACCTACTTGAATCGGCGGGCGCACTCCTACTTTGGAGTCGAAGACAAAGCCGATTTCCGACTTATGAACTATATTCATCCCGATGATATCGCGACCTCAGCCGACAGATGGACGATTCAACTCGCCAAAGGCACCTTCTCTGATGTCGAAGTCCGATACCGCGGTATCGATGGAATCTATCGTTGGCATATGGCTCACATGACTCCAACGCGGGACGCCGACGGCAAAATCATTCAGTGGACCGGGGCGGCGATCAACATCGACTTCAAAAAACGCACGATGGAAGAACTGGAATCGGCTCGCATGGCTCTTGAGATGGCACAGGATGCAGCTCAGCTCGGAACCTGGACATATGATGTGAAAAGGCGACTCGTGCTCGGTTCTAGCTTTCATGACAAGCTTTACGGTCAAGGCCGGACTTTGGGAGAAATTACTCCCGAAGAACTGAATATGATGATGCATAAAGAGGATCGTGGGATATTCAAGGCAGCTCTCGAAGATGCAGTCAAATATAATTTTGCCAACTATGAAATGGAATATCGAGTCATCTGGGCCGACGGCAGCGAGCACTGGCTCAAAGCCATGGCACGCATCGTGAAGGACGAGGAAGGCAAAATCATCTTCCACCTTGGCATCACCTTCGACGTGACAGATATTCACAATGCGCGTGAAGATAAGGCGAAGCAGCAGATTCGTGAAGAGGCGGCAAACGAATCCTCTCGTCTCAAATCTGAATTCCTTGCGACTATGTCTCACGAAATCCGGACTCCAATCAACGGCGTCATGGGTATGACCAATATACTTCTGGATACCGAGCTGACTGTCGAACAAAGGGAATATGC
>SEDW01000602.1 GCA_004193325.1 Pseudomonadota bacterium
GAATCGGAGTCAACGATCAAACCCACATCGCCTCTGATCGCCGCGAGGCTCAGCCTGCGGCCTGTCGAATGGCAGGCGGTTGAAGATTCGGAATGGAACAAGCGAAGCCTTGGACCCAATTTTCTGATTCGATCGATTCAGGCGGAGCATCACAAGGTGCCGCAGACCTATGATCAATTGCAGGAAGATGGCTACGCCTACCTCTATTTTTTCCCGGAAGGATATGTGGAGCGGGCGGTTTTGCACATCGCACCTGCTGACGAAGACGACAAGAGTAAGTGGGACCAGCTCACCTATACGATCCAGACGAGATCCTGGGAAGGTGTTGCAGACATGGAATCCGGCTACAGAGAGGTCGACATAAGTCGTGATGAACAAATTAAACAATGAAAAATCAGAGATTCATCCCGTCAAACGGAAATCTCAGGAATATAGTTTTACCCTCCTCGAAGTCATTATCGCGGTAGGGCTTTTGACTGTTGTCGTGATGAACGTGGCTGGAGGGCAGGGGAGTCTCTTTGAGATCACTGACTACTCGAAGAAATCCACAGAAGCCACCTGGCTTGCCAAACGTCTTATGTCTGAGATCGAATATCAGTACGCGCAGTATGATCTCAAGGAACTCGAGCAGAACATTAAGGATCAAAAATTCGAAGGCGTCGTGGATCCTGACACCGACTATAAGTATGCGGTGGATATCGTCGAGTGGAAACTTCCCCTGATCGATTTCCTAACGGGAGGCGGGGGCAAGTCAGAAGAAGAGAAGGAAGAGGACAAGGACAACGGCAAACCCGAGAGTGCGGTGGCCGGTATTCCAGGACTCGACGGCATCATCAATCAGATCTTTGATGGTCACATGATGAAGACGGCCCACGTGGAAGTCTCCTGGGCCGAAGGGGCGAGACGAAACTCAGTGGCCATGACCTACCTACTCACGAATCAAAAGAAACTCGATGAGTACGTGCTGACCAAGACCAAGACCTGGGACGACGTTCGCAAGAAGATGGACCCCAATGCCAAAGGCACTGCGGCTAATACAGGCGGAGGAACCGGTGGGGCTCCGGTTCCGGGAACTCCAGGGACACCGGGAACGCCTAACAGCGGAACTGGAACCGGAACAGGCAACAATCCAGGCGGATCGAATCCAACTGGGACACCGGCACCGTCCGGGACTGTACCCGAAGTTCAAGTCCCCTGATTACCGATTCTCTTAAAGGACAAAGAGTGAAGTTACTTTTTCCAACATCATCGCAAAAAGATTCCAAGTTCGCCTCATCCGAGAGCGGCTTGACTCTGTTGGAAATTATTTTCTCCGTTACGCTCATGTTGATCATGACCATGGCGACAGCCGGAGTCCTGCGCAACGGCCTTGATATGCGCATCGAGCTCTCCGCTCAGACTCACAACGATGAATCATGTGCCACGCGTCGCAGGCAATCATGAATCGGATCAGACTTTTGTCATCTATCGCATCGAGAAAGATCCGCAGACCAACCGACCGAATCTTTATCGCGGCGAAGCCACAACGATTCCAGAGAGTCTTGAAGCAGAACTCCCGATGCCGATCCTGGCCCGCAACATCAAAGCGATTCGCATCGCTCCCTGGAATGGCGAGGACTTTCGGGAAGAATGGGATTCTACCCGAAGCGACTGGCGCGATACGCTCCCGCGCATGGTGAGAGTCGAAGTCGAAGCTTATGCCTACGATGCTGATGATCCCAATGCTCCCATCAATGAAAACGATCCGACTGTGACTATGCGAACGGTTATTTTTATTCCTCGGGCAATCGTGATGAAAGAACCCAAAGATGCGGTGAAGACACCGAAGTTCTACTAAGGGAGGAGATGCCATGAAATTCAAAATAAAACTCTTCCCGAAGGTGAACACCTACATGGGCTTTCCTACGGGTGAGCCTGAAAAAAAGGGTGAATCGCAAAAGGGTATCGCGATCATCATCTCGCTTTTTATGATCACGCTCATGATGCTCTTCATGGCTGATATGCAGGTCAACGCGATCGTGGAAAGCGAACTCGCTGTGGCGAACCGCGATAACCTCAAAGCGGAATACATTGCCAAGTCAGGAGCGAATCTCGCGAACTTTCTCCTCAGCATCGATCTCGCGATCGATCTGACGATGGCCGAAGTTCAAGGCGCAGCGGCATCGGTCACGGATGGTCCCGGTGATATGTGGGGTCAGCTCAATGGTTTCCCAATCGGGGGTGATACGGCAGAACTCCTCGGTAGCCTGCAGGAAGGCTTTGACCTGTCTAAGGTCAGCGACAGTAAGGTGATCGATCAGTTTAAACTTTTCGAAGGCCATTTCGTCATCAACGTCACCGACGAATCCTCAAGGCTCAATATCAACTACTGCGGTATTCGTGCGACGACCACAGCCTGTAAGGCGGCATTGCGCGCCCTCGTGTCCTGTCCGGCCGAGCGAGAATATCTCGAACGTAAAAAAGTTCTCCCTGGCGAAGTCGTTGGCAACATAGTCGACTGGGTCGACAGCAATACGGAAGCCGATCCTGACAGCGGCCACGGCAGCGAAAATGATCCCTATAACAGCCGAGATCCCAAGGTAAATCCTAAGAACAGCTTCTTTGAGAGTCTTGATGAACTCTCGGTGGTGGGCGGCTGGGATCCCGACATGCACAAGATCTTCTCGCCCTTCCTGACCGTTTACCCTATGCCGCTTGAGGCGATGGTCAACAATACGGCCACAGGAAATTTTTTGGTGAACTTCAATACGGCACCCCGCGAATTGCTCAATTGTCTCTTTCCGAAAGCGACGACTGAATGTGCCGAAAAATCAGCTCTTTATACTGCCTATCGCGCGGATCAAGAGCTTGCCAAAGACCCTACGGGCATACAAAATACGCTGCGCGAGCAGTTTTGTGCGGATGATGAAAATACCAAAATATTCACTTATCGATCCGACCTTTACCGGGTGACGGTCACGGGTGAGTCGGGATCTCAGGTCAAGACGCTTGAATATGTGGTTGCCCGTCAAAAACCTGACGATACAGACACAAAAAACCAATACAAGTCGTCAATGAAGTACCTGTACTGGAAAATGTTATAAAATGGTTAGTGCAGGGTTGGTCTTGGCTGTTTGATTCTCAAGTGAATCGCTCAAGCCTCAGTAATTGCCCAGTAAGAGGAACGGATTCCCTAAATGCAAAAAGTCATTGGTCTCGACATCGGTAGCTACTCGATCAAAGCCATAGAGATCGTTAACACCTTCAAGTCCTATGAAGTGGTCAACTTCTATGAAGTCGTGATTCCAAACCTCGAAAGCGTGCCTCTCGATGCGATCGTACCGATCTGCATGGAGCAGCTCTTTCAGGAACACAATCTTCAGGCTGACCGAATTCTGACTGCGATGCCAGGTCAGTTCATATCCTCAAGGGTTATTCCCTTCAGTTTCAACGATCCAAGAAAGATCGCGGCCTCGGTGGCGATCGAAATTGAAGAATATGTTCCGTTCAACATGGACGATATGATTATCGACCATCAGATTCTTGGAACGGCCAAAGGCAAGACGATGGCCCTCGCGGTCATGACGCGCAAAGCCTTCCTCAGAAATTTCCTCGATCTCCTCAGCCGGGTCAATATCGATCCTAAGCTTGTCGACGTCGACTCTCTGTCCTTTTATAATCTTTCGCCTACGCTGAATATCCCGGACGAAGAGTGTTATGCCCTCGTCGATGTGGGTAACGAAAAAACCTCGGTTTGTATCATCAAGGGCGGCGTTCTTCGCATGTTCCGATCGATCAACCT